>SFAU01000222.1 GCA_007096045.1 Microcystis novacekii Mn_MB_F_20050700_S1
TAACTTTAATTGTGGATTTGATGGCATAAGTATAGCTTGTGTCTAAAATTGCTGGTCTTGGCTGTCTATATTTTAACCAATAAATTGCTGTATTGCAAGCATAGTGAGCTTTTAAAGATAAATTATTGTTTTTATTGGCCAGCAATAATTGTCTGTTTTTTCTTTAATTTTACATGACAAGTTCGGAAGAGCCAAAAACGCTCGTCCGAGAGAGTATATCGGTGGAGCGAGTAGGGGTAGATGTGACAGAACACGAGATAGAAAGACCAAAAAAAACAGAAGCGATATTATAGTGGGAAACAAAAATGCCATACCATAAAATCACAGATTGTAGCCGACGTAAAAACGAGAATGATTCTCTGTACCGCTTTCGGTACGGGCAGAACACACGATTTTAAAGTGTGGAAGACTAGCCGTGTCATGATGAATAAGAGAATCGAATGTTTAGCAGACAAAGGGTATCAGGGAATTCAAAAGCTTCACGAGAATAGTAAAATCCCTCACAAGAGAAAATCAAAACAAGAGTTAACGAAAGAACCAAAGAAATTTAATCGACAATTATCGAGAGAGAGAGTAGTGATTGAAAATATTCATCGTCATTTGAAAATCTTTAGAATTCTGTCTTCCCGGTATAGAAATCGAAGAAAGCGTTTTAAATTGGGGAATTAAGACTAAATCTACTCGCAGGTATCTATAACTACGAACTTTCTTTAGAGTATAAGCTAGCCGAGGGTTAAAACTTTTGCAGGAGGTCTAATGAACGAAGAATCCCCGTCTCTTTAGAGCGGGGAGCGTCAAAGCACCAAATTATCAGTTCAACGGAGAGGGTGGGATTTGAACCCACGTTAGGTGTGACCCTAAAGCAGATTTCGAGTCTGCCGCATTCAACCACTCTGCCACCTCTCCACAGGGTTTGAGTCTGGATTATTATTTTAACAGATTACTTGCCCTAGGATTGATTTTTTTGATAGACCTCTTGCCTAATTGATTTTTGAGGGTTTAAAAACGTCAAAAATAAGGATTAAGTGGCATAAAATATCTAAATAGACCATTTAATTGATTATTAATACTCCTCACCAACCACGACAATTTTTGATTTTTACCAGAGGTCTGATGAATCAAGCTCCTTTTCTTCCAGTTAACCATCCCCGGCCTAACTTTCTCCACTGGTTAGGGAGTCTCTGGAAATTTTCCCGTCCCCATACGATTATCGGCACTTCTTTAAGTGTTTTAAGTCTTTATTTAATTGCTTTGGGCAATATTAGCGATTTTTTTAGCCATTGGTCGGTTTTATTGCTCACTTGGGCTGCTTGTCTTGCGGGTAATGTCTATATCGTCGGTTTAAATCAGTTAGAAGACATCGACATCGATAAAATCAATAAACCCCAGCTTCCCCTAGCCAAGGGCGAATTTTCTCGGTTAACAGGAGGGTTGATCGTGGGTTTTAGCGGTATTTTAGCAATTATACTGGCTTTTATCGGTGGTTTTTGGCTGTTAATCACCGTGGGGATTAGTTTACTCATCGGTACTGCCTATTCCTTGCCACCAGTGCGTTTAAAACGCTTTCCCCTCTGGGCAGCCTTCTGTATTTTTACCGTCCGAGGTGTCATCGTTAATTTAGGTCTTTTTCGCCACTACAACACAGTTATTAATCAAAATCAGTCTATCTATCCCTCGATCTGGGTTTTAACAGCTTTTGTTCTCGTTTTCACCTTTGCGATCGCTATTTTTAAGGATGTGCCTGACCTAGAAGGCGATCGCATTTACCAAATTACCACTTTTACCCTCCTGCTCGGCCCAGAAAAAATCTTAATAATTTCTCTCTTGACAATTTCGCTATGTTATGCATGGATGATTGCCGTCGGCCTCTTGGGGATAACGGGAATTAATTCTCCTCTGGCCATTGTCGCCCATCTGCTCCTACTACTTCTTCTTTGGTGGCGTAGTTGCGGAGTAAATTTAGAAGATAAAAGCGAAATCAGCCGATTTTACCAATTTATTTGGAAATTATTCTTCCTAGAATACCTTATATTTCCCCTCGCTTGTTTACTATGAAAATATCTCCTTTTTTAGCGGCCATTCCCTTACTTTTGCTAGGTGGTACAAGCGGACCCAGTCAAGAAACCATCGATCCGCAATTATTAACTGGCAACCTTCGTTTAACCCTGAAAAATGGTGTTTGGAAACTGTGGCAAGATCAACCCGTTTATCAAAATCTTACCCTAGATTTAAGTTGTGATCGCGCTGTTTGTCAACCGTCGGTGTGGGGATACGCGCCGAAATTCAATAAAGAAGTGGATCACCAAGGTACGGTAAAAGCGATTAAATTAGACAATGCTTGGCGATTACAGGTGAAAATGAACATTCAAACTCACCCTTGGCAAGCGGAAGTCAGGGAAGCTATCTATAATATCGAAATTGTCCCCTACCAAGACCAACTTATCGGCAGTTATCAAGGCACGTTAGGGGGAAGAAGACTACAAAACACAGTTAATGGCACAATTTCCCCTTTATGGCCTAATCCTGTCCCTAATTATCAACCGCTACAAGCGCGAGAACATCCCCGTTTAATCTTTCGCAAGTCAGAATTAACTAATCTCAGAGAAAAAGCGAAAACTCCCATCGGTCAAACTATTATCGCCCAATTAAACAACAGTTTACAAGAAAAAATTTATTACGATGGTTATGTGCCTAATGGGGGTTATCATGCCACAGGTCATTGTTTTTTAGCAATTTTAAATCAAGATCAAAAATCAGCAGAAACCGCCTGGGAAATTATCGAAAAAACCCGTAAAAATCGGGGAAGGAGAATCTTAGAACAAGCGCCAATCGTCGCCGGAGTTGCTCTCGCCTACGATCTTTGTTATGATCTTTGGGGAGAAAAGCGCCAACAGGAAATTACTCGCTGGTTATCCAGTGAAAGTAAAAAACTTCTCAAAGGTGATTCACCCAAAAATGGATGGAATGGAGACGCAGCTAGTAACTGGAATGCGCGGGCCAGAGGTGCGGCCGGTTTAGCTAGTTTAGCGATTCTCAAGGAAGATTTACCACCCGATTCTCTCTATTCTCCCTCGGCACAGGTGGAAATGGCCAAACGTCACCTAGAACGCTATTTTACCACAGCTATCGGCGATCGAGGATTTGGCACGGAAGGAGATTTATACACCACCGAACCCATGGTTATTTCTGTTTTTCCTTTTTTGCAAGGGTATCGAAATAGTCTCGGATTAGACTTAGTAACTGGTTCCTCGGCTGCCCAATTGATCCCCCATTATTTAACCAGAATTGTCCCTAAAAATGGTCAATTATTGATTCCTGCTTATGGCAGACATCAGATGTTTGTAGGGGTATCTTTATTAACTATCGGATTGGGAATTACCGATAAATCATGGCTACCAGCAATAAAATGGCGATTACAAGGTCAAGAAAAACAACTTTTTCACCCCCATTATCCCCATATTGCCCCTTTTCTCCTCGCTGCTTATCCATCTAATCTTACTCCCGAAAATCCCGAACGCCAACTTGACCGGGTTTTAGTTGATCAAGAAAAGGGATTTTATGCTTTTCGTAATCGCTGGCAAAATGAAGAGGATTTTGTCGCTAGTATCTATCTCAAACAGCAACCTTTTGTGGGAGGATGGTCTTTTCCCGATGTCGCTAGTGTGAGAATTTGGGGATTAGGAGGACATTGGGCGAGTTTTGAGCGGTCAGAAGGCGACTGGATCTCAGAAAATACGGTTATTTTCCCGAAAACACCGCCTTGGAGCCAAGCAAAACCGATGGCTTTTCAATCTAGTCCCGATGGTTCGGGAGTAATTACGTTAAAAACTGATAAAATTAGGGTTAAAGGAGCTAATCCACCCGCAGGAGTTGCTCTAGTTCGCTCTTTCGCTGTCGATTACAGTCTCTCCTCTGGTTCCCCCGGATTATTCGTCTTGATGGATAAATTATTAGGTAAAGTCGAGCAACCAGAATTTATTAATAAAACTTGGGTGATGAATACACAGGGAAATGTCACTCTCGGAAAAAATAGTTTTACTATCACTCAAAATGGGGCAACTATGCAGGGAACTTTTATCACTCCCGTGACTTTAAAAGTCGAGAAAACTAATACAGGTGAGCGCATTTTAGCCACGGGTAGCGAGGAGTTTTTTTTAGTGATGACCGTACAGAAAAGTCGTCCCCCAGCAGTTAAAATTATCGGTAAGGGATTAGAGGCGATCGTGCAAATTGGCTCCCAGGAAATCTCAATTATCGACGGTGCAGTTAGATTAAAAGAGATGTATTTTAAAGAGCCATAAAAATTGGCAAGTGACCCAAGAAAAGTTAACAGTTGTCAAGGAGCATTTGTCAAGATGATAAGCATTGGAGCAATGATTTATGATATAATCAAGATGACTGATAAAAATAGCACTATCGAGAATTGCATCGATAATTTCCGCCTAACTAAACTATGACTAAATATCATCAAATCACCGTTAACAATCGTCAGACGGGCGAAAAAATTACCACCACCGTTCCCGAGGATAACTATATACTCCACAGTCTGGAAAAACAGGGCTATCAATTACCCTTTTCCTGTCGCAATGGAGCTTGTACCAGCTGCGCGGTCAGGGTATTATCGGGAGATATCCATCAACCAGAAGCGATCGGACTATCGCCGGAATTAAAAGCCAGAGGTTATGCTTTACTTTGTGTCAGTTATGCTCGTGGCGATCTGGAAGTAGCCACCCAAGACGAAGATGAAGTCTATGAACTGCAATTCGGTCGCTTTTTTGCTCGTGGGAAAGTGCGTTTTGGTTTACCCTTAGATGAAGAATAGATTAAGGATTAATCGTGCCAGATACCAGCAGCCAATTAGAAAAATACTTAGACATTGCCAGCGAAGCCGCCCTAGCAGCGGGAACAATTATCCTCGATAATTGGGGCAAAATTGAGAAAATAGAAGAAAAAGGGCGATCGGGCGATTTAGTGACGGAAATAGATCGTCGAGCAGAAACAGAAATTCTCAAAATTATTAGCCGTCACTTTCCCAAACACGGGATTTTAGCGGAAGAATCGGGAAAACTGCCAGGGACAGACAGGGAGTATCTCTGGGCGATCGATCCTCTCGATGGCACCACCAACTATGCCCATGGTTATCCCGTATCCGTCGTCTCCATCGGACTACTGATCGCAGGGATAGCAGCAGTGGGAGTCATCTATAACCCCTTTAGCAAGGAACTATTTCGGGCAGCCCGGGGTTTAGGAGCCACCCTGAACCGTCGTCCTATCCATGTCTCCCGGACGAGTGAACTAGAAAAAAGTTTACTGGTGACGGGTTTTGCCTACGATCGCTGTCAAACCCCCGATAATAATTATGCCGAATTCTGTTATCTCACCCATCTGACCCAAGGAGTACGCCGCAGTGGTTCCGCTGCCAAAGACTTAACCGATGTGGCCTGTGGGCGCTTAGATGGTTATTGGGAACGGGGGATTAATCCCTGGGATCTGGCCGCAGGAGTTATTCTGATCGAAGAAGCTGGCGGTAAAATTAGCGCCTACGATGAGAGTCCTTTTCTGATAGAAACGGGGCGAATCCTGGCTACTAACGGACAGATTCACACCTCCTTAAGCCAAGCTCTGCAAAAAGCGGCCTCTTGGAGGTTTCAGTTTTAATGCGATTATCATTTTGATTAGAGTAGGGTCTGCTGTATGCCTTTGCCAATTTCCCAGGGATTATTTCAATATGATTTAATCGATCACTTCGCCATTTTAGGAGTCTCGATCGATGCCGAACAGAAGGAGATTCGCGAGCGTTACTTAAAAATTGCCTATAAACTTCACCCCGATACCTGTCGCCTTTACACTCCCGCCGAAAGGGAACAGGCTAATCAGTTACTCGCAAAATTAGTTAACCCCGCCTACGAACATCTCGGTCGCGACCTATCTCGCGAAGAATTTCGGCTGGTTTTAACACAAATAGGCAAGGCAATGGCGAGGGATTCGAGTAAAATCACCATCAGTAGCGAACCAGCTAGAAAACTGACCCAATCCACCGCTAACTATGAATTAGCCTATCAAAAAATCCTGAAATCTTTGGCGATCGATCAATATACCGCCCTAGAAAATACCTATCATAAAATCGCCCAACTCAGTGAACTCAATCTGGTTTATCTGATGTTAACCGAAGGTCAGGGCAACAAGAAAACCACCCCGAAAGTCTTTATCTCCCAAAGCAATCCTAACCAGTCCGAGTTAGTGGGAGCGGCTGTACCCACGGTAGCCAAGGCTAAAGCCAAAGAATCGATCCTAGAAGCCTATATTCGCCGCGCCCAAGCCTCTCTCGACCAAAATAAGCCCGCCCAAGCTTTGCGAGAATTGCGCGATGCCCTGCGGGAAGAACCGGATAATAGCATCTGTCACGCCCTGCTCGGTTTAGCCTACCTGCGACAAAATCAACTCTCCATGGCCCGGGTTCATATCAATCGCGCCTGGAAAGCTAGTCCCCAAGATGCGACGGTGATTAAGTGCAAACGGGAACTAGATCAAGTAGTTAATCCTAATACTGAAATTCAAAACCAGAAGGGACAAAAAGAGACAGCAGATCGCAAGGGCGGTTTTTGGTCTCTATTTGGTGGTAAAAAGAAATAGGACTAACCAGTGCCACCGATTTTGATTAGCAAACTCCCATGATTCATCAACCCCCGGCGGGGACAAGGGATTTATTACCCCTAGAAGTTACCCAAAAAGGCTGGATTAATGATCGCCTTCAGTCTGTCTTTCAGCGTTGGGGCTATCAAAGGATTGTCACCTCCACCATTGAATGGCTCGATACCCTCACCGCAGGCGGTGCGATCGATCCTAGCACCGTAATCCAACTGCACGGGGATAACCAAGGACTATCGGGATTACGCCCGGAATTAACCGCTTCCATTGCCCGTAGTGCCGTTACCCGCATGAGTGGGGAGTCCTATCCCCAACGTCTCTGTTATCGGGCTAACGTTTTTCGTCGCCCTAGCGCCGGTTATCACGGTCGGCAAGTGGAATTTTATCAAGCGGGGGTAGAATTGCTCTTTTCCGGCGGTTTACTAGCTGATGCCGAGATTTTACTGCTCTTGGCTGACTGTTTCGATGGTTTGGCCGTCCCTAACTGGCAGATTATTCTAGGAGAAGCGGGTTTGACTCGTTCCCTACTTTCCCCTTTTCCCGGTCCCCTACAGGAACAGGTGAAACGCTGTTTAGCCCTCCTTGACTACGTTGGCCTCGAAAATCTCCCCTATCCCAACGAAACCCTCCGGCAGCAAGCCCGACAATTATTTCAGCTGCGCGGTAATCCTGAGGATGTCCTCGCACAAGTGGCAGCATTAGCTCAGGAAGAATCGGCCCAAAAAGCCGTTAATAATCTTAAATCCCTAGTAGAGCTGCTTAATGCTGATCGCTCTGGTTCCTTCCCCCTAATTCTCGATTTAAGTCTGATTCAAACCTTTGATTACTACACTGGCATCGTTTTTAAAGCGGTTAGTTATCACCAGCAAAATCTCAGTATTTTGGGCCAGGGCGGACGCTATGATCAATTATTGGGCGTTTTTCATCCCCAAGGTCAATCGGCTCCGGGTATCGGTTTTTCCCTGAATATCGAAGAACTGCACCAAAGTTTATTATCAGGCCAGACTTTACCGACTCAAGCTCCACCCCTCGACTGGTTGCTTATCCCTTTGGGTAATAACGCCCAGATAGCGACTTTTAGTAAAGCTCGCTCTCTTCGCAACGGTGATCCGAATCTGAGGGTGGCGATCGATTTAGGCGGTCGCAGCGAGGCACAAATTCGCACCTATGCCCGCGATCGGATGATTAAAAATCTCGCCTGGGTGCAAGAAGATGGTTCCGTGATGGAAGAATATCTCTGAAAGGGGACAAAAGCAGCGAAACACCTCCATTTATTGGGCAAAATCGGCAAGAGGACGGGTTTTACCGCAGTTTATCGAAAATTTGGCTTAAAACCCCGTCGTTTCACGACGGCTTTTCTTGATCTTTGATATAACACTTAAGAACTTCCAGGGTTGCACCTCTCAGTTATCAGTTATCAGTTATCAGTGGGTAAGTTATCAGTTATCAGATATGAGTTTTTAAGTGTGCAGTATTAAATAGAAGTTTCTTACTGTCTTTTTACTGATTACTGACCGAATTGACATTATTGACAGACCTAGTTAAAACAGAGTACAGACACACACATTTTAACCCAATGAAAGCAAGGTATCAATACCGGATTTACCCAACAGAACAACAAAAGAGGCTTTTGTCTCAATTGTTCGGGTGTGTGCGTGTTGTCTGGAATGATACCTTAGCTTACTGCCAAGAACTCTATCAACAAGGAGAAAAAAAGCCAAAATATACCGAGTTGTCTAAAAGACTAACTCAGATTAAAAAAACAAAAGAAAAACAGTGGTTAACTGA
>SFAU01000223.1 GCA_007096045.1 Microcystis novacekii Mn_MB_F_20050700_S1
AAAAACCCGAAATTATCTCAGGCAATATCTGACGTTAGTTGGGGAGAAATCACTAGACAATTAGCCTATAAATGCCGTTGGTATGGGAGAAATTACATCGAAGTAGATAGATGGTTTCCCAGTTCTAAGCGGTGTAGTAATTGTGGGTATATTGCTGAGAAGATGCCGTTAAATATTCGAGAATGGGATTGTCCAGACTGTGGGACGCACCATGACCGAGATATTAACGCTAGTAAAAATATTTTGGCCGCAGGACTTGCGGTGTCAGTCTGTAGAGCGACCATAAGACCAGAACAGAGTAAGTCTGTTAAGGCAGGTGCGGAACCCCGCAAGGGAAAGAAGCAGAAACCTAAATCGTGAGGTTTGGGAATCACCGTCCGTTTACGGCGGTGAGGATGTCAAATAACTTAACTTTGTCCGGCTTGTCTAGGAAAAGGTTATAAGTAGGGTTTCCTGAATAAGTTTGTACACCCCACACCCCCCCGATGTCGGGGGGGTTGGGGGGGTCACACCCCACACCCCACTTGCATCTTAGGTTAAACTTTAATTCCTAGTACCTGTGTATGGGTTCCCCGCGCTTGGGTGACACCGATGGTTCTTTCCGATGCTTCAATCATCGGCCGACGCAAACTAACGACAATAAACTGTGCTTGTTGTGCTTGTTTTTGAATCATTTTGGCCAATTTCTCTACATTGGCCCCATCTAAAAACATATCCACTTCATCAAAGGCATAAAAGGGAGAAGGACGATATCTTTGTAGGGAAAAAATAAAGCTTAAAGCGGTTAAAGATTTCTCACCTCCAGACATGGAACTTAATCGCTGTACGGGTTTTCCTTTCGGATGTGCCACCAGATTTAAGCCACCATTAAAGGGGTCATTTTCGTCTTCTAGTTGTAAGTAACCATCCCCATCGGACAGGGTAGCAAATATATTCTTAAAGTTTTCGTTAACGGCAGTAAATGCTTCCTGAAAAGCATTAAATCTGAGGGTGGTAAAGTTTTCTATCCGCAAAAGTAGTTCGGTTCTTTCTCCTTCTAGGGTTTGCAGTTTTTCTGATAGTTCATCTAATCTCTCTTTAGTTTTTTGGTGTTCTTCTAAAGCTAACATATTGACAGGTTCTAAAGCTTCTAATTTCTTTTGTAACTGCCGAATATCACTTTGAATTTTCTCGAAATCTCGCTCGCTTTCGGGAATTTCTGGTAAGGGATTGGGTAAGTCGCTTTCTAGTTGGCTAATTTCTGTCTGTAAAGTGGTTAGTAATGCTTGTCTTTCCTCTTGATTGTTGACTAACTTTTCCGATTGCCAGATAGCTTGTTGTTGTTGGTTTTGTTGTTGTCGCAAAGTTGTCTCTAATTGGTCTCTTTTTTGCTTGGTTTCTCCTAGTTGTTGCGATAGTTGCTGTAAAGCTTGATTGATTTCTAAAATATGGCGATCAAGTTTTTCTATCTCCTGATTACCGATATTTCTCTGATTAACTGCATCGGTAATTATTTTCTCAATCTCAATAATTCTATCCCCAGACTCTTGACTTTTTTCCTCTAGTCTGATTTGTTGATTTTGGAAATCTTTTAACTGTTCGCGGACTGTAGCGAGGTGATTTTCTTGGGTTTGTAACTCTAATTCTTGACTACGAATTATTCCCTGCACCCGTTGCCATTCGCTATGGGTATGATTGGACTCTAAAGCAGTTAATTTCTCCTGTTCTTGCTGTAAGGATAACTCTAACTCAGGAATTTCTCTGGTTAATATTTCTAACCGTTGACGGGAAATAGTAATTTCCTCTTCCTGACCCGATAATTGACGGGTTAACTCCTCTTTTTCTGTGGTTAAACGTTGTAAATCCTTGCTTAATTGTTGTAGAGATAATTGATTTTCCCGATGACTTTGACGGGTTTCGGTTAACTGTTGGGTTAACTGACCGATAAGATTATTAAACTGGGTAATTTTTTCTTCGTTGCGGGTAAGAATGCGATCGATTTCTGCTAATCTTTCCCGTAGAGATTCCGCTTCACTAGACTCCTTCGGAGAAATTTTACCAAAACGTTGCCCCGATCGCGTCGGTTGGCTGCCTCCGGTCATAGCACCAGTCATCTCTAATAACTCGCCATCCAAAGTAACGATGCGATATTGATTGATATAATAACGGGCAGAATCTATATCCTCGAAAACCACCGTACTGCCAAAAATATAGTTAAAAACCTCCCGATACTGGGATTGAAACTTAACCAAATTCACCGCTAAATCTAGATAACCCCGCGCGTGACGCAGAGAGGAAAGATCTTGGGGACGGGGAGGACGAATTTTATTCAGGGGTAAAAAAGTGGCCCGACCGATGCGACGCTGTTTGAGCAAGGCAATTCCGGCAGCCGCAACGCTATCATCTTGGACGACTACATGACCTAAACGACCTCCGGCTGCGATTTCAAGAGCAATTTGATAAAGTTCCTCTACTTCGCCTAATTGTGCCACTAATCCGCAGATTCCGGGTAAATCTGACTGTAATAATATTTGAGTGGCATAGGTTCCCTGGGCCTCCTGTTGCGCTTGCTTGGTCGCTTCCAGTTTATCTAATTCCCTCTGTTTGTCCCGTTGTTCCTTGAGCAGACGTTTTTGCGTGTCCTGACTGATAATGCGATTTTGTTCGGCAATGGTGAGTTTTTGGGCTAAATTTTGGATATCGGGTTCAGAATTATTAATTTTTTGAGATATTTCTTGACTTTCTTCCGTTTTTGTGCTAAAAACCTCTTCTAATTCTTGCCGACGTTGACCAGCTTCTACTATATTAGTTTGCAATCGATCGCATCTTTCGGTCAATTGGGCCTGTTGGCTACGGTAGGGGTTTAATTGTTCCTGAAGACGGGTAATATTGCGGGAGAGGTCACTTTGTTCTTTTACCCATGCTTCTGACGCTTCCGCGAGACTACTTGCTTGCAGACGATGAGTTTCTAGGGTTTCCCTTGCGGTTTGGGTTGTCAGTAGGAGACTGGGGAAAATTTCAGTTTCTAAACGGCTTTTTTCAGCCGTAATCTGGTTTAATTCGCAATTATAACGATTAATTTCCTCTAAAAGTCTGTTTTTCTGTGCCTGAGATTCTTTTTCGAGGTTTTCTAACTCTTTTTGCCGTTGTTGCTGTTGTTGTCGTTTGGCCTGTTGACTCGCTAATCGGGAAGTCAGGGACAGGTGTTCATCTTCCCCGAAAGCTTTGACCTGTTGATTGAGTTTCTCTAATTCTTGACTATTTTGGGCGATTTTTTCGGATAAATTAGCGATAGTCTCCGTTAAAACCTGTTTTTCCCTTTCTCCAGCTTGAATTTGTCCTTGTACTTGCTGGCAGCGCTGCTGGAGATTTTGCCAATGGAGGACTATTTCCCATTGTTGTTTTTCTTGGACTTGGGCCTTGAGTTTTTGGTATTTTTCGGCTTTAATGCGATCGAGTGCTAATTTCTCCAGAGATTTTTGCAATTCTGTGGCAATTATTTGGCAGCGTTCTTCCCTTTCTTTAACCGAATCGATATTCTCCTTAGTTTTCTCAATTTTGCGGTCAAATTCGGCTACTCCTGCCAATTCGTCGATAATTTCCCGTCTTTCCTTAGCATTCATGCTGATAATTCGGGTTACGTCCCCCTGTAACACCACGTTGTACCCTTCGGGATAGATGCGTAAACGGTTTAATTGGTCGTGAAGTTCGCTAACCGTACAGGTTTCCCCATTGATATAGTAGGTAGAAGTATAGCTGCCACCCTTAGCCACTTTTAAGCGTCGGGAAACCGTCCAATCCCTATCGGTTGCATCAGGAATATCGGCAACATCAAAAGTCACCGAAACACTCGCTTCCGAGCTATGACGTTGACTGTTATAGCTATGATTGACTAAATCCGGTAATCTTTCAGCCCGCATTCCCTTGGAAGTAGCTAATCCCAAGCAAAATAACAATGCGTCGAGGATATTCGACTTTCCCGAACCATTTGGACCAGAAACCACCGTAAACCCCGGTAAAAAGGGTATAGGAGTCGTTCCCCCGAAGGATTTGAAGTGTGAGAGTTCGACCTTTTTGATGTAAACCATGGCGATAAGCAAAAAGCAGCAAAGCTATCAGCTTTAATCTATAAGGGATAACTCCAGTTTATCCTTGAAAATATCCTCAGACTTGACCGGAGATGAGTTTGATTAGTTGCGTAGTTGGAAAATTTTATGACAACACCCTTATAGAAAAATATAGCAACAGAGCATCGCTTAGATGGCTTGAATCCATTCCTTGACTTGGTACTCTGTCCAGATACCATTTTGCCAATAGGGATCCGCTTCGATTAATTCCCGCACTTCTGACTCGCTGGCTGCCTGATAAATTGCGAAAACTTGGCTTAAATCTGCCGTTGGTCCGATAGTAATGAGAATTCCCCGTTCTTTCTGTTGATTTAATCCTTCTAGATGCGCTTGACGATAGGGTGCGCGTTTTTCCAGCACGTTTTCACAATAACTACCCCAGACAACAAATTTCGGCATATTTGACCTGTACTCTCTTGATCTGTTGCTATTTTACGATCGAATCGTCCGTGATCTAGAAAAGTGGGGAGGTCATAATAACATCACCCCTATCCTCGTCGGTTTGAAAGTTTAACCCGGCCCCTGACCTTTCGCGCCGGCTAGGATTCCTTCATCGCTTGTTTTTTCTCCGCCTTCAGGTCGCGACTGCTGGCGGCGGCAATTTCCGCATCCATCAGGGTGCGTCCGGTGGCCGCCAGATAGACATCATCGAGACTAGGACGGGATTGAGCGATGCTAAACACGGGTAATCCCGATTCGGCTAGGGTTTGTTCAATTTTGCTTAAAGGATTGCTATTGGCCGTGACGATAAGATTCAGGGAGTTACCCTGGGCGGTATTAACTATCACCTCCTCGACAAAAGGCAGACGGGATAATAATTCTTTCGCTTTGAAAGCTTCTTCCTCTGGGGAAAATTCCTGCACTTTTAGGGTAATGCGATCGCCGCCCAGTTGCTCTTTCAGTTGTGAGGGGGTACCGCGAGCGATGACGATACCATTGTCGATAATTGCCAAGTTATCGGCCAAAGCGTCGATTTCTTCGAGATAATGGCTGGTAATTAATACACTGGTTCCTGCCGCCCGCAATTGTCGCAGAAAATCCCAGACAATCAAACGACTTTCGATATCGAGGCCCACAGTCGGTTCATCCAGCACCAAAACTTCCGGCTGGTGCAGTAATCCCGCCGCTAAATCCAGCCGTTTTTTGATGCCGCCGGAATAGGTCCCCGTTTTTTTGTCGGCGTATTCCCCTAATCCTAAAAGATTTATTAATTCTTTAATTCGATCTCTTGACTTTTGAGCGGGAATGTGATAGAGAGCCGCTTGTAGTTGCAACAGTTCCCGGCCCGTGAGCATTTTATCGAGGGCGACTTCCTGGGCAACGTAACCCAGGCGTTTACGGGCGGATTTGGGGTTATTCAAGGCATCGACACCCCCCACCTCGATTTTGCCGCCATCGGGTTTAGCAAGGGTGCAAAGACAGCGAATCGTGGTGGTTTTCCCCGCACCATTGGGACCGAGTAAACCGAAGATTTCTGCCGCTGCCACGGTAAAGGAGATATCTTTAACCGCTGCTGTCTGACCGTAGGATTTTTTTAACTTTTTGATCGCCACCGCAAGGGTCATAAGCTGATTTTCGCCCACTTGAGCGAGACAATTTTTTTGTTAACTTTCTCGGTCTATTTTAACCCAGATTCCCCACTGTAAAATCTAACACAGCCTTGTTTATCTTTTCCGATCAAGATAAACTTTGACGGGATTTGGCCTCATCCCCAGAGGACTAGCTGCTATTCCAGCGTTGCCTGTTCTTTTATCGACCTAGACCCATATTATAGCGTTTCCTAAGCTAGTGAGGTACGCCTATTTTTCTTCCCTTTTGCCTCTTGCCTTTTGCCTAAAACCCATAACTTTTGTACCGCATCAGACTGAAAAACGCTATAGATGCCCTGGCAATTTCTTCAGACAGCATTGTTCATGTTAACTTAAATTAACTTTGTTGGCAAAAGTGAATCGGAACAAGGTTTTTTTGCTAAAGTGACAATGATTATCATTCTAATTTATGAGAGAAATCATGGTTCTACAGGTCTCTAGGGTAGGATTAGTTTGTGCTGAGAATAAAAGCAGCGAAAAAAGCCCTACATCTCCATTTATCGCCGTTAGCTTCATTTTATCGCTTTCTTTTGCCCTGGTAACGGTGGCTAAAGCTGAAGAGCCTGCCATTGGTCAGAGTTTGCCCGAATTTTATATCGGGGTGGATAATCAAATCACCTTAACTCGGGGCATCTATGAGGGATTAGCCAATCCTAACTATAACCGGTTAACTCTTCTGGTTGCTCACCGAGAGGGAAACCCTCATTTTCACGGTATCGGCACTTACAGTTATTCTGGCCCGTCTAGTAATCCGGTAGTTAATCCCACTAACAGCAATAATCGCATTCCTGAGACTTCTACAGGATTGCCTCCTCTCTCCTTAATTGCAGGAAAAGGAATTTTTCAGAATAGTTTTGTTAGTGCTGCCACTGGGGAGGAATATAGCAATCTACTGATGCAATCAGTGGCAACTATTAATAATTCCTCTGACTTGGCAGAACAAGCTCTTTTTAACAGTTCTGGGGGACGGTGGAATCGGTCGTTAGGTAATGCCAACCTATCCTTACAACTGTTAGAGATTAGTGATGGATTAACAGTAGCTAACTCTTTAGGAGAGACAATTTTAGCTAATGCTGGAGATATCTATGCGATCAGTACTGGTGATAACTTCTCCTTTTTACCGAAGTTTCTTGCCTCTCGACTGGGAAAATATTCAGCCAGTTTTAAGCTGGTAGATCTTAGTCTTTCTTGGGGAGAGTCAGGAATTTTCCACCTAGATTTTCAAACAGTTCCCGAACCATCAACTTTGATCGCCTTAATACTGTTCGGGTCAATTTTATTAACTCGATCGAGTAGTAAAAACTAAACTAAATCAGTTTTGGAGAGAGCCAACTTATCTCCAAAACCGCTCTAGATCGAGATCGGCTTTGTTGAAATGGAAAACAGGGATTATTCCCTAAAAAACTGGCAACTTTTTTGACTATAATAACGACAAGATTATCAGTATAGTTTTAAACTATCCTAGGATAAGCCCTAGCTCGATCGCAATATATATTTATGAAATTTAGTGAAATTGCCCAAAAATTAAGCCCTTTAGTCTCTGCTCACAGTTTAACTGCCTATCCCGACAGAAATCCCCAAATTAAAGCCATAACTCCCATCGAAACCGCCCTAGTCGATACGATTAGCTATATCGAAGGGGGAAAATTTGCTGCCTTTGTCGCCAAAACTGAGGCTACTGCCCTAATTCTACCCCTGGATGCCAATTTACAACAACAGGCCGACGAACGCGGCATCCCTTGGTTAGCTAGTGCCAATCCCCGACTTTTATTCGCCCACACCATCAAATTATTCTATCAACCCTTTCAGCCCCAACCCTACATTCACGCCACCGCCGTGGTGCATCCATCGGCTAAAATCGGCCATAAAGTCGCCATCGGGGCCCATGCTGTGGTGGAAGCGAATGTCACCCTCGGTGATGGGGTGTGCATTCATCCTAACGCCGTTATTTACCCCGGAGTGCATATTGGCGATCGCACAATTCTCCACGCTAACTGTACCATTCACGAACGAGTGCAAATCGGCAATGATTGCGTTATCCACAGTGGTGCTGTTATTGGTGCTGAGGGCTTTGGGTTTGTGCTGGTTCCCGAAGGCTGGTTTAAGATGGAACAATCGGGTATTGTGGTCTTAGAAGATGGCGTAGAAATTGGCTGTAATAGCACGGTTGATCGTCCGGCAGTGGGAGAAACCCGCATCGGTAGCCAGACTAAGATCGATAATCTCGTCCATATTGCCCATAATTGCCAAATTGGCCAAGCTTGCGCCCTAGCAGGACAGGTAGGCATGGCAGGAGGCGTAAAATTGGGCAATCGCGTTATTTTAGCAGGACAGGTGGGCATTGCCAATCAAGCCGTGATCGGGGACGGTGCGATCGCAACCGCCCAAACTGGCATTCACAACGATATCGGAGCAGGAGAAGTGGTTTCCGGCGCTCCCGCTATGCCGCATAAGTTATTTCTCAAGGTAGCAGCCGCTTACAAGCGTTTACCCGAAATCTATCAAGCGGTTAAGCAATTGAAAAAAAGCCCTATTCAGGAGACAGGAGACTCCGAGACAGTAGTCAGGAGTCAGTAGTCAGTAGTCAGTATTCAGTATTCAGTAGTCAGTAGTCAGTAGTCAGGAGATTATTTTTATTTATTCTCCCATCTCCCCACACCCCCATCTCCCCACACCCCCATCTCCCCACTTCCCCACACCCCCATCTCCCCACTGATAACTGATAACTGATAACTGATAACTGATAACTGATAACTGATAACTGATAACTGATAACTGATAACTGATAACTGAATCAAAGTGACTCGCAAAAGCAAGGGCGCTATCGCCGCAGGACATCCAAAAACTGCCGAAGCTGGACAATTAATCTTAGAAATGGGCGGAAATGCCTTCGATGGGATTGTTGGCTCGATTTTAGCGGCTTTCGTGGTCGAATTCACCCTCGCTTCTGCGGGGGGCGGCGGTTTTTTATTAGCACATACCAAAGAAAAAGTCAATACCCTTTTTGATTTTTTTTGTCAAACTCCCAAATATAAAAAACCCTTGACAAATATCGACTTTTACCCAGTGGCGATCAATTTTGGTGGTGCTAGTCAAGATTTTCACATTGGCCGAGGTGCGATCGCTACTGCTGGGGCGTTACGGGGATTGGAAACAGTGCAGAAAAAACTGGGAAAACTGCCCTTTGCCGTGGTAGCGGAGCCAGCGATCGAATATGCTCGACAAGGCTACATTTTGAGCCAATATAACGGCTTTTGCCTGGGTTTACTCGCTTCGATCCTGCTCAAAGATAGAGAGGGTTTAAAAGTCTATGCTCCCCAAGGAAAACTCCTCCAAGCTGGCGATCGCTGTGTGATGAGGGATTTTGCCAACACCTTAGAGGAATTAAGCAAAAAAGGCGTAAAAGACTTTTATGAGGGAGAAATCGCCCACCAAATCGCCAAGGATATGCAGGAGGGCGGTTATCTTACCCTAGAGGATTTAAGTCATTACCAAGTCCTTGAGAGAAAACCCCTAAAAACCCAATATCGCGGGTACGAAATACTGACCAATCCGCCTCCTAGTTCTGGAGGAATTCTCCTGGCTTTTGCCCTAAAATTACTGGAAACAGTCAATTTATCGGATTTAGAGCATCTAGGAGCCAAACATCTGCAAATTTTAACGGAAGTGATGGCCTTAACCAATCAAGCTCGCGCCCAAGGCTACGATGATTTTATCCATCAGGAGGGAATCGCAGAGAAGTTTCTCTCGCCGGAATTTTTAGGCAAATATCCCAATAAATGGGGCAGTACCACCCATATTAGCGTTATCGATGGGGAGGGCAATGCCGCCAGTGCCACCTTTTCCAACGGTGAAGGATCAGCTTATACCGTGCCGGGGACGGGAATTATGCTCAATAATATGATCGGGGAAGCGGACTTAAATCCCTTTGGTTTTCACAATTGGCCCGTTGATCGTCGTTTATCCTCAATGATGTCGCCGACGATGATTTTAGAGGAAGGAAAGCCGCGATTTGTTCTCGGTTCTGGGGGGTCCAATCGCATTCGCACCGCTATTTTGCAGGTTATTAGCAATTTAATCGATTTTCGGCAATCTTTAGCCGATGCGATCGCTGCCTCGCGCATACATTGGGAAAATCAACAATTAGGGATTGAACCCCTAGAAGATCGGGAAAATATGCTCAAAAATCTGGTTTTACCCGCAAATACTCAAGTATCCCGGTGGCAAGAACAAAATATGTTTTTTGGGGGTGTGCATGGGGTGGCAGTGAATGATTGGGGGGAATTAACCGCTACGGGCGATCCGCGTCGGGATGGAGTAGGATTAGTGATGGGGGATTTTTAGATAATGGGTACAACTTGCAGGCGTAACCCAAGTGCTTGCAAAACCTTAAGAACTGTAGCAAACTCTGGATTACCCCGATTCGACAAAGATTTATAGAGACTCTCCCGTTCCAAACCCGTCTCACGAGCAATATGAGTCATCCCTTGAGAACAAGCAATATCGCCTAATGCTGCCACTACTAAGCTAGGATCGCCATCTTCGAGGGCAGCTTCCAGATAAGCGGCGATATCTTCTTTTGTTTTCAAATGATCTGCTGCATCCCAAGGATAAGTTTGAATTGTACCCATAGAGAACCTCCTATAAGTATTGAGCTAAATCTAATGCTGTTTTGATGTCCCGTTCCAAATCAATCGAATCTGATTGTGGCCAGTGCTTAAAAGAGGGTGGCTTTCATGCTCCCGTGTTACTATCGGTAATTAGTAATCGGCCAACATAGTGGTGTGAGCTTGTTTACTTTTTATCGTTTACTGTTTACTTTCGAGATACTCATGTTGCTCTTGCGTTATGGTATTACCGTGAGTGCGGTGCTTGGGTTGGTTTTCTTGGCTGAATCCTCGGTTAAGGCACAAACTCAGTCCGCTGCCGATTTATTGAAGAAACCCCGACCTACTGCCAATCCAGTTTCTCAACTACCCAGTCCCTCGGCGGCACCGGCAACTACGGAAGCGGATGCCAAAGCCCCTAATTATCTTAATCCTAGTGGCAATCCCCTAATTTTTCCCACCAAACCGGATGAGGTGAATATTAGGGTAGTACAACCGCTCACCTTAAATCAAGCGATCGAATTAGCTTTAAAAAATAATCAGACCTTACAGACAGCCCGGGTCGATTTAGAAATCGCTCGCGCCCAATTAAAAGAACAACAGGCGGCTTTATTACCCACGGCCGAAGCGCAAACCAGTCTCACTCAAGATCAATCGGCAGTTGCCCAAAGACAGAATAATTTGGCTCGTCAACAGGGAATCCCAGCCACTACACCTGAAGATAGTACCAACTTTCAGGGTAGTGTTAGCATCGTCTATGGGGTTTATACAGGGGGTGAACGGACAGCCCAGATCAAAAAGGCCGAAAAAGTGATCCGGCAACGGGAATTAGAGGTGGAACGAGTCTCGGAACAAACTCGTTTTGATGCCACCGATGCCTATTATGAATTGCAGCGGGGTGATGCTCAGGTAGCGATCGCCCAAGCTGCGATCGAAGATGCTAGTCAAAGTTTACGCGATGCACAATTATTGGAGCAAGCGGGACTAGGAACCCGATTTGCTGTCCTACAGGCGGAAGTTGACCTAGCCAACGCTAACCAAGACTTAACCCGGGCGATTTCTACCCAGCGTATTTCCCGACGACGACTGGCACAGATATTGAGTGTCGGTCAGCACATCGAGTTAACCGCTGCCGATGAGATTCGTGAGGCGGGAACTTGGGGCTTAAGTCTTGATGATAGTATCGTTTTGGCCTATAAAAATCGCGCGGAATTAGAACAACAACTCTTACAGAGGGAAATTAGCGAACAGGATCGCTCGATCGCCATTTCGGCGGTGATTCCCCAAGTGGACCTTTTGGGCCAGTATAATGTCCTCAACGATCTCAGTGATGATGCTGGTTTTGGTGATGGTTTTAGCGTCGGCGGCCGGGTTCGCTGGACTTTTTTTGATGGTGGTCGCGCTTTTGCTCGCGCCCGTCAAGCGGAAAGAAATATCGATCGCGCCGATACGGAATTCTCCCTCCGTCGCAATGAAATTCGCCTTCAGGTGGAGGAATCCTACTATAGTTTGATTTCTAACCAAGAAAACATCAAAACTTCGCAAAAAAGCATTGAATCGGCTACAGAAAGCCTGCGATTAGCCCGTTTACGCTTTCAGGCGGGTGTGGGAACCCAAACGGATGTGATCAACTCCCAACGGGATTTAACCGATGCCAGAAGTCGTTATCTACAGGCGATCGTTGATTACAATAGATCCTTGAATAGTCTCCAGCGAGCGATTAGTAATTTACCAGACAATCGTTTGTTTGAAGTGCGTTAATTGTGCGATTTATCGAGGTGTGGTGTGGGGGGAGATGGCCAAATCTCCCCTATTTTAACGGGTTTCGATAGATCAGCAGTTTAGGCGATCGTTCCCGTCAGGGGGGAACTAGGACTAGCATAGGACTTAATCGGCATTCTTCCCGCTAAATAGGCTAAACGTCCCGCTTTTGCCGCCATTGCCATGGCTTGGGCCATCATAGCCGGATTGGCCGCCATAGCGATCGCACTGTTAATTAATAAAGCATCGGCCCCCATTTCCATGGCCCGGGCCGCTTCTGAGGGTGTACCGATCCCAGCATCTACCACCACGGGAATTTTAGCGGATTCGATGATAATCGCGATATTTGCCTCATTTTTCAGGCCCTGTCCCGATCCGATCGGCGATCCTAGGGGCATAACCGTGGCGCAGCCGGCTTCCTCTAAACGTTTGGCTAAGAGAGGATCGGCGTTAATATAGGGCAGTACGGCAAAACCTTCTTTAACTAATTGTTCCGCCGCTTGCAAAGTTCCAATCGGATCTGGTAATAAATATTTAGGATCGGGAATAACTTCGAGTTTAATAAAGTTATTGTCTTCCTGTCCCAATAATTTGGCCATTTCTCGTCCTAAACGAGCCACCCGAATCGCTTCTTCGGCCGTTTGACAACCGGCAGTGTTGGGTAACATCCAGATTTTTGACCAATCGATCGCCTCTGCTAATCCCTCATGACCGGGTGCGTTCGTTTGTACTCGTCTAACGGCAACGGTGACAATCTGACATTCACTGGCACTAATACTTTCCTGCATAGTCTTCAGATTGGCATATTTGCCAGTCCCAGTCATCAAGCGGGAGTGAAAGGTTTTCCCCGCAATGGTGAGGCGATCATTTTGGGGCGATAAAAGCGGTTGACTGGGTTTATTCTCAATAATAGTTAAGGACATAGGTGAGATAGTAACGGGTGATGGTTGATTAAAGCGATCGCAACGAAAATGAGTCAAAATGGGATTAACTTTGTCATTAATCACCAGGTCAGCAATCAAGGAAGCAGTGACAGGAGCGAGTAAAATGCCATTACGATAGTGACCAGTGGCTAAAATCAGGTTATCACAGCTACTGCGGCCTAAAATGGGCAATTCATCTGGTGTACCCGGACGGAATCCCCACCACATTTCCTCGATTTCCCAGTCAGCTAAAGGGGGATAGAGACGGGTGGCACGCTCAAAAAGGGTTTGCAGTCCTTGGGGTGTATTACCCGTTTGCCAGGCCACTTTTTCGGACGTTGCACCGATAATTAAACGACCATTGCGACGGGGAACCAGATAGGTTTGGGGACCGAATAAAACCCTCGCTAAGGTCTGGTTAGGGGGCATTTTTACCGCGGCCATTTGACCTTTGACGGGATGGATAGGAAGGGGTAATAGTTGACTGGCCCAGGAACCCGTGGCTAAAATGTAAATTTTTGCTTCTAATTCCCCAATTGAGGTATAAATACTCTTGACTTTTCCCTGCTTTTGTTGTAGGGCGTGGACTTCTATGCCTTGGCGAATTTCTACCCCTAAATTTGCGGCCGCTTGTTGCAGGGCAGTCACTAGCTGCCAGTTATCTACTTGTCCATCGTCGGGATACCACCAACCACCGACCACATCTTTACCTAGTCCGGGTTGGTAGAGGTGAACTGCATTGCTGTCTAACCAAATTTTATTAACTTCCTCCCTAGTAACAGGGTGATCTAGCTCGTAAACGGGAGCAAGAATACCACAGGGATAGTAGCCGCTGTTTATTCCCGTTAAATCCTCGATTTTGCGGCTCCATTCTGGATATAGCCATCGCGATTGCAGACAAAGATCGAGAAACGGACCCGGGGGAATCCCTTCCGCATGGGGGGCCAACATTCCCGCAGCCGCACGACTAGCGGCCTGAGCTAGATCTCGAACTAGGAGGGTAACTTTTGCCCCGCGCAATTGCAAATCGACTGCGATCGCTAATCCGATGATACCACCGCCCACGACCAAAATTTCGCTAGTTGAGTTCTTGACACTCCCACCGCTAAAAGCGAGGGATTCTTGGTTCAACGACATGGCTTAAAAATCTAAAGGAAGTGTAACCTTGATCCTAACTCGCAATTAGCGACCCGAGAGAGGGGAGAAGTGAGGCTACTGGCATAATTTAAGCTTAAGATGATTTGTAGTCGATCTTTTCTAAGTTTCCCTTTTTCTTTAGAGCATAATGACTTCCTCTACTGTCGATCGAGTTTATCAAGGTCAATTCGGAGAGTTTACGATTACGGATAGCGATCGCCTAGGCGTGCGTCTCTACCGTCTGGGGTTAAATTTAGCGGCTTTTAGTTTCGCTGTCGCTACAATTATAGTTCTCACCCGACCGCAATTATTGCCCCTGACTAACCTTTTATACATTGGTTTTTGTCTGGGGTTAGGGATCAGTTTACTGACTATCCATATTTATTTAATTCCCCTCCATCGTCTCCTGCAAGTTTTTTGGCTAATCGGGGCGATTACTTCCCTAATTTTCAGCCTCTATTATCACCTTTCTCTCCTAGAATTTGTCTATAACCATCCGGTGAGTTTATTCGGTGTGGGCTTTATTTTTGCTAGTCTCACGGGGATTTATTTCAAAGAAGCTTTTTGTTTTAATCGTCTAGAAACCAAGTTTTTAACCCCTTTAGTTCCCACCCTTTTGCTCGGTCATCTTTTGGGGATATTGCCCTTAAATTGGGAGAAGGTGCTATTAATTCTCTGGGCGACTTTATTCGTTATCTTTGCTCTGGGAAAGTTAAGCCAGCCTCTACCCAACGATATCGGTGATAAATCGGTCTTTGAACATCTTAATCATTGACTAACTCTCCAGAGATTAATCGGAAAATATTCAGAAAATTAAGTCATCTGTCCCCGTATCTAAATGCAAGCTCTCAATAATCGTGGGTAGATTGTAAGAGGTGGAGGAAGGTTGCTTTGCAAGAGGAGTAAAAATCTGGTGTAATTGGATGATCAGCTACTCTTTATAATTAAGCTTCTTGCTTAAGTTGACACCATAGATATTTCTACAAAATTGAGATGTACCCATGAACAAGGAGCAACTTTTAACCGAACCTTTTTTACAATTACCCACCGAAACATCAATACAAGTGATTTGGTTTACGGAATTTTTTGGCACTCGTCATCAGCTGCGCTATGGTAAAAAACTAGAGAAAATTGCCCTCGCTCGCACTAGCAAATTAACTAGAGTTAGAGAAGATGCTCAATCGAGAACAGTGAAAGCTTATCAATCTTTAACCGCTCGAGAAATCTGGCGACATGAAGCCGAAATTACTGATTTAAAGCAAGGTGAAAGGATTCCCTATCAAGTCACCAGTTTTCAGGAAAATACAGCGATTAGAAGTGATATTTATACCCTTAGTCCAACACCAAAAAAAGGAACTAATCTCAAAATTCTGCTCACTTCCGATCATCAATTAATGCCCATGACTGCCGCTAATTTGCAAAAAGTTAGCGAGACTATTGGACCGGTAGATGCGGTTTTTTTAGCAGGAGATTTAGTTAATATACCCGATCGAGCTTCCGAATGGTTTGATGATATTCGCGGTGGGGCATTCTTTCCCTGTTTACAAGGCCGTGCTAATTATACTCTTACAAAGAATGGTATTCAAACTATTTATAAAGGGGGAGAAATTATTCAAAATGCGCCCTTATTTCCTGCTATTGGTAATCATGAAGTTATGGGCAGATTTTCCAATTCCAGCGGTTTAAATGAACAGTTTGAAGATGCCATTCCGCAATTTATTGCTAAAAAACTAGCAGAGGATACAGCAGCAATTAATGAAAACTGGTTAAAAAATAATACTTTCAACACAGACACCTACGAAGAAATTTTTTCTTTGCCTCAAAATAAATATTATTCTCTAAACTTTGGCGATATTCGTTTAGTGGTTTTATATGTTACTAATATCTGGAGAAATCCCAATTTAGAACCCAATGCAAGGGGAAGATATTATGAAAATCAAAGAGACTTAGATAGACCAGATCGCTGGGGTTATGGTCAGCATATTTTTGAGCCAATTGCCCAGGGTAGTCCTCAATATCAATGGTTAGAAAAAGAGTTAAATAGTCGAGAGTTTCAAGAGGCTAAATATAAGGTAGTTATGTTTCATCATCCTCCCCATACCCTAGGAGTAAATATCGTTCCACCCTACACCGAACCCGTACCGACAATTCAACGGGATGCCACGGAAAAAGTTAGATCAGTACGTTATGATTATCCTCAAGAAAATGATTATATTATTCGTGATCTAATTCCTTTATTAGAATCAGCTAAGGTTAATTTGGTTTTTTATGGTCATTCTCATTTATGGAATCGTTTTCTTAGTTCTAATGGTATGAATTTTCTCGAATCTTCTAACGTTGGTAATAGTTATGGTGCTTATTTAGGTGATAAAAAACGTCCTGTACCTCTCGATAGAAATTATGCAGCTATCGGTAATCCCAATGGATTACCAGCAATTATCCCGAATATTGCCCCTCTAGTGGATTGGGTTAATCAACCTTTACCCTATATTGCCAGTAATGATGTGACGGTTTTTAGCATTTTAGATACAGAAAAAGGGACTGTGAGCAGTTATCGTTTTGATACTCGTTATCCTGATTCCGAGGTAATTAAATTTGATGAATTTGACCTTTTTAGCGTCAGTGAAGTATAATAAAATTAAAGAGTGCCAGTTAAATAGATTCTCTTGGGGTTAATTCTATGACTACTGTTACCAGCAATGATATTCAAGAATTGAAAGACTTACTCTTGGCAATGCGACAGGAAAACCGCGAGCAGATGATTTCCCTGCGACAGGAAAACCGCGAGCAAATAAGTTCCCTGCGAGAAGAAACCCGCGAGCAGATGATTTCCCTGCGAGAAGAAACCCGCGAGCAAATAAGTTCCCTGCGAGAAGAAACCCGCGAGCAAATTGATACGCTAAAGGAAGATAATCGCCAACAAATAGAAACCCTGAGAGAAGAAAATAACAAGCAATTTATTAACCTACACAAAGAAATCACGGAAGTCAAAATTATCACGGCTAAAATTGAAGGAACAATTCAATCCCAAGCAGTATTAACCCAAAAAATTCCCGATTTAATTGAGAAAGTTGGGGAATTAAAAAACTGGAAACAAATAGCTATTGTCGCTATCACTGCTTTTACCAGTGCCACAATTACTTGGTTTATTCGAGGAGGAAATTTAAAACCTTAAGAAAAAATTTTCCCATAAAAAGCCCCTACTTCTTCATGGAGTAGGGGGTGAAATAAAGAAGACAAAACTGACAACTTACTTAGCTTTACGCGCTAACAATCCTAAACCCATTAATCCGGCATAAATAAAAGCGGAAGTGGTCGGTTCAGGAACTTGAGTCGTACCATTATCAACAAACACAGTGATCGGGATTTGACGCATGGAAACTGGGCCGGCAGACTCAAAGGTCAATCCCGTGACAAAAGCGAGAGGATTGGCTGGGTCTAAACCCGCACTGGTTTCAATACCACGAACACTGAAACAACGGAGAGGTGAAGCAAAGTTAAAAGTCGTGCCTCCCGTCAAGGTTGTGCCACTGGAAACAAAATCGCTACAGTTCCCGCCACTAGAATCTGACCACAATTCATAGAAACCATCACCGATACCCGTGGGTAAAAGCACTGAGGTCATATTCGGACCTGAATCGACGATATAGTTATAACCTACCGCCACATCGGGGTCGATAAAGAAACGACGGCTGAGGTTAATGATATTGAAGTCAAACTGAAAGCCTCCCTCGATAATCATTGGGAGCAAGGGATTTTCAGGGGTACTACCAGGTGTTTCACTGTTGCGGATAGCGAAGGACCATAAACCGGGGGTATCAAGGGAAACGTTACTGATATTGGCTAAGTTTAACACTTCCGATGTGCGCGAACCGGGGAGAGTAAAGAAGTTAATTCCATCCCCCGCATCGAAACCAGCTTGAGCGGGAGTTCCACCTAAACCACCGCTGCCACCACTGGCACTTCCCGTTGTCCATTGCAGTTGTCCGTAACGAAACTCGATGTCGAAATTCCCATCAAGTCCGGTATCAGGCCGATCCCGGAGGACGACTTGGAAAGTATTGAGTAAATTGGTCCCAAAGGAATAATAGCCTACTTGATCCCAGGTTACAACCACGGTACTTTGATTGGGAGAAGCCACATAAACCGCCCCAGTACCGCGGGTATCCACATCACCCCAGTAGGGTGCAATCATCGGTTGGTTGGTAATCGGGAAAGGACTGGGAGTAAATTGACCCAGTGGATTAACAAAAGTTAAATTACCGTTGTTGTTGATGAAGAAAGTGCTGAAATCACCGCCAAAAAAGTCAATATTAAAGGGCAAGTTTAACCGACTCGAAGAGCTATCATCGTTTGGTCCCTGGGATAATTGACCAAAACCAGCGGGTCCGCCAAAACCGTTGAGGATGACACTAGGATCCGCCAGAGACACTTCTGCACTTAGTCCTAAGCTCATTAATCCGACAAAACCAATGGCAATATTTTGACAAAAATGAGTGAATCCGCTGTTTTTTTGGGCCGAAACTGTCATTTTAGTTATACTCCAAATAGTTGAAATCGCTAAAGTTACATTTTTCTGATCGAGTTCAAGAAGAACAACCATCATTGTAACGGGAGCATCTCACCTTTGCAATGAGCATAAATACTTAGTAGAAAAATAGGCTTTTCGAGGGTAATTCTTGTTTTAATTCTCCATGTACGCGGTCTTTAAAAGCCTCTATTTCGTTCCAAGTATAATTACTCATCGCGTAAGTGAGATGCTCCCATTGTAACGGGCGCATCTCATTTATGCAAGGAGAGCATCTCATTTATGCAAGTGAGTAATTATATTTATCCCTAAAACTGGTTTCTAGCAAGGAACCTACAAAATAGCTTGACATAAAAACCTGATTTAGGGGTTACAAAGGTGAGATGCACCCTATGCAAGTTAGTAATTATAGGTGGTGATTCGGTAGTAGTGATGGCGGCCCAATCCTTTGCTTTGCTGTGCATTGTAGTCACGGATAAAATACCAAAGGGTTCCCCAACGTGATTCTCCATTTTTTTAGAGAAAGATAGACTCTCTCTCACCAGTCGAGAAATCCTTTGTCGAAAGGTATTATTTAGTCTTTCAATAGGATTAGTTTGACCAGTTTCTTGACCGACCAGTCGATGACGTTTACTGGGAATTACTGTCTTATAGGACTCCCAAAAGTCTGTGTAAGCAACCGCGCATTGTCGGTAAACACCTGGTCGGCCTGTCCCCAAGTTTTTTGGCTGATTGACG
>SFAU01000224.1 GCA_007096045.1 Microcystis novacekii Mn_MB_F_20050700_S1
TTTGAGTTAAAAGTTAAACTTCAAGTTTTCATTCAGGACGAATGTACTGATTAACTAATTTTTTGGGGAAAATTAGTTAACCCATTATTATAACATATAATTAATTTGCAAGAGTTCTACTGACATTAGCAATACTACCAAAAAGGTTCGGATACCTACACTATCGAGAAAGCGGGGTTATTTTGCAATATAGAGATAACGAAGGAACTGATAGGGGTGGGTATCGCCTAAAAACCGAGTACAGTTCCGATTCTAGAAGTCACTATAGTTGTATCGGAGCAGCACAAAGATTATGGGAAAAGTAGTTGGAATTGACTTAGGGACGACTAACTCCTGCGTCGCAGTTATGGAAGGGGGTAAACCCACCGTTATCGCCAACGCCGAAGGGTTTAGAACCACGCCCTCAGTCGTCGCCTACGCCAAAAGTGGCGATCGCCTAGTAGGACAAATCGCCAAACGTCAAGCGGTAATGAACCCGCAAAACACCTTTTATTCCGTCAAACGCTTCATCGGCCGGAAATTCAACGAAGTTACCAACGAAGCCACAGAAGTATCCTACAAAACTCTCCAAGACGGCAACGGCAACGTTAAATTAGACTGTCCCGCCCAGGGCAAACAATTCGCCCCTGAAGAAATTTCCGCCCAGGTACTGCGGAAACTGGTGGAAGATGCCAGTAAATACCTCGGCGAAACCGTTACCCAAGCAGTCATCACCGTACCCGCTTATTTTAATGACTCCCAACGTCAAGCCACCAAAGATGCCGGGAGAATTGCTGGGATTGAAGTTCTCCGCATTATCAACGAACCCACTGCCGCCTCTCTTGCCTACGGATTAGACAAAAAAGCTAACGAAACCATTCTCGTTTTTGACTTGGGTGGGGGAACCTTTGACGTATCGGTTCTAGAAGTGGGTGATGGTGTCTTTGAAGTTCTCGCCACCTCTGGAGATACTCATCTCGGTGGTGATGACTTCGATAAAAAAATCGTTGATTATTTAGCCGAAGAATTCAAAAAAGTTGAAGGAATAGATCTACGTCAAGATAAACAGGCTCTACAACGTCTCACAGAAGCGGCGGAAAAAGCCAAAATTGAGCTTTCTAGCGTTACCCAAGCGGAAATTAACCTGCCCTTCATTACCGCCACCTCCGAAGGGCCCAAACACCTAGATACCACCCTAACCAGAGCTAAATTTGAGGAAATTTGCGCCGATTTAATCGATCGCTGTCGGATTCCCGTCGAAAACGCCATCCGTGATGCCAAAATCGATAAATCTGCCCTCGATGAAGTGGTTCTCGTCGGTGGTTCAACCCGGATTCCCGCCGTCCAGGAATTAGTTAAAAAAGTTCTGGGCAAAGATCCTAACCAAAGCGTTAACCCCGATGAAGTGGTAGCCGTGGGTGCCGCTATTCAAGGTGGTGTTCTCGCCGGTGAAGTCAAAGATATTCTTCTGCTTGATGTTTCGCCCCTGTCTTTGGGTGTGGAAACCCTCGGCGGTGTGATGACGCGGATTATTCCCCGCAACACCACTATTCCCACCAAAAAATCGGAAGTTTTCTCCACAGCAGTAGATGGACAAACTAACGTAGAAATCCACGTCCTGCAAGGGGAACGGGAAATGGCCAAAGATAACAAGAGTTTGGGAACTTTCCGACTCGATGGTATCCCTCCCGCTCCTCGTGGTGTGCCTCAAATCGAAGTGGTTTTCGACATCGATGCTAACGGTATTCTCAATGTCACCGCTAAGGATAAAGGTACAGGAAAAGAACAATCGATCAGCATCACTGGCGCTTCGACTTTACCCCAAAATGAAGTGGAACGCATGGTTAATGAGGCAGAATCGAACGCCTCGGCCGATAAAGAACGTCGCGAACGCATTGAACGCAAAAATCAAGCCGATTCGGTGGTTTATCAAGCTGAGAAGCAGTTAGCTGAGTTAGGCGATAAGGTTCCTCCATCTGAGAAAAATAAAGCCCAAGCATTGATTAAAGACCTGAAAGAAGCGATCGCTCAAGACGATGATGGTAAGATCAAAACCATCCTACCTGAATTACAACAAGCCCTCTACGCGATCGGTAGCAGTATGTATCAGCAAGCGCCCCCTAGCAACCCCCCCGGTGGCAATGATAACAATGGCCCCTCTGGTGGTGCTGGTGGTGGCGATGATGTCATCGATGCGGAATTCTCCGACGCTAAATAAAAACTAAGTTCCTAGCTTCGGGAAGGACACAAGTTACCTTGTGTCCCTTTTTAGTCTCAAAATCGGAATTTAAGCTAATCCGACTAACTTAGCACTGTATTCCCACATTTTTTCGCCTCTTTCCTCGTCGCGAGCTTGAGGAGAAACCCTTTGAACAAAAGATTTACCCTCTTTTTTCTGACGGTTGCCCCAACTCCAGTAAGCACCAGATTGACGGTATTCGGGGTCAGCAACCACCATAGCGACTCTTTCCCCGGCTAATTCTTGGGAAACATAGCCACCGGTGATATTTTTCTGGAACCAGGGGAAAAACTGCTGGAAAAAGGGGTAATGGTTGCGGAAAAGGGGTGTATCGGCCACACAACCCGGATAGAGGCAAGTAAAAGTGATTCCCGTGGATTCGTGATAGCGTTTGTGCAGTTCCCGCATGGTGAGAACATTACACACCTTACTATCTTTGTAGGCTTTGACCGATTCAAATTTTTTGCCGTCGGCCATAGTAATCGGCTCTTTGAAACCCTTGGCAAACCCGTCTAAATCGCCCAAATCGGGACGAGGAGGAATTTTACCGCCTAATTCATCGGGATTATGGGTGACAGTGCCGAGAATGACTAAACGCCGGTCGGGAGAGGGGGAATTTTTTAGATCTTCCAAGAGCAAATTTGAGAGCAGGAAATGACCTAAATGATTGGTGGCCATGCTCAATTCATAACCGTCGGGACTTCTTAAGGGTTCTTTGAGCAAAGGCAGATAGATGGCGGCATTGCAGACTAAAGCGGTTAGAGATCTGCCCAAGGCCCGGAAATTTTTAACGAAGCGCCGGACGCTATCGAGGGAACCGAGGTCGATAAATTCAATACAGTAGTTATCCCGGGGAATGTTTAATTCCTTGGCGGCCTGTTCCATTTTCGGGATATCCCGACAGGCCATAACCACAAACCAACCTCTTTGAGCAAGGGATTTAGCGGCGTAGAGACCGACTCCAGAAGTTGTCCCAGTAATGATCACCGTGGGTTTTTGATCTTGTACCATTTTTTGATAGTTTTCGTTAATCGCTCTGGTCTAGGGAATATCCAAGGGATTCCAATCATAAATTTTATCGGTTGTCTTACCTGACCCCAGGCTTCCCTTTACATAACTTCAACTTTTCGTGAGTGTTCACTTATCAGTGATCAGTGATCAGTTATCAGTTATCAGATTTGAGTTTTAAGTTTACCGATCTCCCCACCTCCCCACCTCCCCAATTCATAATTCATAACTAACGAATGGGTTTAGCTAAATCACCGATTTTAAAACCATTACCGGTAATGATGCGACCGACGCTAGATTGACCATCAGCTTCGACAATTTCGAGAGTGCCAATCGGTTGAGTAATCTGACGAATAACCTTACCCGTTTGCGGATCTTTGACCGTTTGAGTCGTCCTTTCGATGGAAATGCGTAAACCGACACGATAACCCTCTCCCGTGCCTTTATTGAGAATTACCTGATTTCCCGCCACGGCAGCCACTAAAGCGGTGACAGTCGGGAGCGAGCGAGGTGTAGCGGCGATTTGGTCGGCTTTATTGTTGAGATTATCCACCACCTGCGCTACTGCCTTATCGGTGGCAATACTGAGTAATTTCCCTTCATTGGAGGTTTGGGAACCACCCCCAACCCCTAAAACCACGGTTGAACCATCGGATTGATTGGCACTACCATCTCCCTGAGCGGTGGTAATAATTTCGGCCGTGGTGGTATTAATTGCCCGGACATTTAACTTGACAAAAGCATCGGTTTCTGTCTTGGCGGTGCTAAAAATAATAAACGAGCCACCAGATTGTTTTTTTTGTAAATCGAATTGGGTAATCGAACCGATAATCACCACATCTACCCCCAAAATTTGCCCGATTTGAGCGGCAGTAGCGGCATCTACCCGTCCCGAAGCCCCAAAATTTTGTTCTCTGAGTACAGCATCAATGCGACTGCGTTCAATGACTGTATAGCGACCACTTTCTACCAATTTATTGACGAGAATATCACTGACACCACTGGCTCCACCATTTAAAAATGTTAACCACTGGGGATTACTGAGACCGCTATAATCAAAGTCTAAAACCGCTACGCGCACCTTTTCGCTTTTTTGGGCTAATAGTAATGGTAAATTGTTAAGTATAGGTTGAGAAAAAGCTGGTGTGTTGACGCTAAAACACAAACTAGAACCGACTCCCACAAGGGTGAGCAGGGCAGAAAAACCACGGATACTATCTCGATCGAACATGATAATGAGTTCTCCAGTCAAATAGAATATAGATCATAATGATCTCAAAATTACTCTAACTATCAAGAGCGAGAATTTTGAATGGCAGTAATTAAACCTCTGACTTCCTCGGTTCCCTCGGAAGCTTCAAAGGAAGTAGGAAATTTACCCTTAGCAATCATCCGCAATCCCAAGGGGGCAATACTTAATAAACCCTGTAAATCGCGCCAATAATTGCCCACCACATAGAGGCCGAATTTGCGTTCATCCACCCATCCCCCTGCTTTGACTAATTCCACTAAAACTTTCCGGTGACGAATGGGACGACTATTATCGTCCGACTTGCGAGCGAGTATTTCCTGTTTAATTTTACCGATCTGATCCATGGGGGCCACTTCCATAGGACAAACCGCATTACAGAAATAGCAACGCGTACAACCCCAAACCCCTGCGGTGCCTTGATTATAAAGTGCTAGGCGACCTTCTTGATTACCATCGCGGGAATCTGCTAGGGTGCGCTGCGCTTTTGCCAAAGCGTGGGGCCCGACAAAATCGGGATTGACTTGCTTGGCGTTACATTCCGAATAACAGGCCCCGCACATAATGCAGTTACCCATCTGATTGAGATTGGCTCTTTCTTCTGGAGTTTGCAGAAATTCTCGTTCGGGAATGCTGCGTGCTTGACTACTAATATAAGGTTCAACTCTTTCTAAATCGTCCCAAAACGGTTGCATATTGACGATTAAATCCCGGATAATCGGTAAATTACCCAGAGGGGCGATCGTGATTTCGGGAATTTCTCCGGCATCTTTTTGGCTACAATGGTTTAATTCACTGGCGATATTTTGTTGACAAGCCAAGGCCGAACGACCGTTAATTTTCATGGCACAGCTGCCACAAATTGTATTGCGGCAATTTTTACGAAAGGCCAAAGTTCCATCAAGTTCCCATTTGATGCGATTAAGGCAGTCGAGAATTGTATTTCCCGCCTCCACCTCTAGGGTAAAATTTTCTAGGTAGGGGGTGTCGTTGGGTCGTTGACGCAGAATTTTAAAAGAAACTTCCATACTCGGCACGGGGATGAGGGACTCCTAATACTCAGGATAATCGATGTTAACGGGCCAAGGGGGAGCTAGTAATGGTAATTAATCCTTAAGATTTTCCTCGGTCGGTTGAGCCAAGGGGTGGGTATCTAGGCCTAATGATAGATGGGGAAGTCGCTCGAAAACAGTTTAATCCCCCCGGATTTACTGCTCTGGGTCATTAATTTTTTGCCAACTCCAACCACAAGTATAGTTGCTCAATTCCTTGCTAGGTATAGCTTAAACGGTTTTATGTCCTCACTTTCTCCCTCCTGTTTTCCTCGCACCCGACCAAAAACTGCCATAGTCTTGGCCAAAAATTTCCTCTCCCCCACAAGGCCTACACTTACTACCTAGTCCGGGGTCTTCTTAGCACGATTGTCATCACCGAACCATCAGTTTTAAAAAATTTATTATTCCCCTCTAGACATTTTTGGCAATATTTTTGGTATGATCAATTTGTCAGTGTAAACTTAATTGACAGTCAGTCAAAAATCAAGGAACATTAAAAAGTACCATGAGTGACATCTCTCCTACTCCCCTAACCGGGAAAGCTCTACTTCAAAAAGTCAAAGAGTTATCCCACTTACCCCGTCGCGAAACGGCAAAACGTTGTGGTTACTACTCTCAAAGTAAAGATGGCCAAGTTCGAGTCAATTTAACCGACTTTTACGATGCTGTTTTGGGTGCAAAAGGGGTTCCTCTGGATCCCGAAGGCACTAAAGATGGCCGCGGCCGCGAACCCACTTTCCGGGTTAGTGTCCATAAAAATGGTCAAATCGTCATCGGTTCCACCTATACCGAACAAATGAACTTGCAGCCCGGCGATGAGTTTGAAATCAAACTTGGCTACAAGCACATCCACCTCAAACAAACGGAATCAGAAGAATCGGTAGAAGCTTAAATAGGTTACGGAGTAGGGATAAGGATAAAAAAAATCGGCAGTCAAAAGGGCTAGTTTTGACAAGACCGACCAAAAAGACAATATAGATTCTTATCCCTAATTCTAACCCCTGACCGCCTCTTTTATCAACTTGAGGCGTTTTCCTTAAGCACTTTTTCTTCTTTTTCGCAACCCCCTAGGGATGGATTTTTGTGGGAGCTAGGCCTTACCAGAGCAGAGTTCCACAGTTGTTCTGTCCCTAGAGGGTTTGTTTTATGGGTGTTAGGGGTAGGGAAATGGGGGGATAGGGAAATTTCAACTAATACCCCACCCCACCCCCCCCCGATGTCGGGGGGGTTGGGGGGGCCGATGTCGGGGGGGTTGGGGGGGCCACACCCCACCCCCCACTTCCATAACACCTAATTGACAATGGACATGGCTGCCTTAATAAAAATTATTATTTTCCTGTTAGCCTGGTTAATGCTCTGGCTGCCGATTGCCATTGGTTTAGGGAGTCGTTTGGGATGGCAACCGCTGCAAGGGACAAAACCTGACCAGAAATTGCCCCTAGTGGCCTCTCTTTACGCCTTGGCTCCCTTAGTTATCTGGGGATTATTGAAGATAGAGGGGAGCAGCCTCCATAATTACGGATTAATTTGGTCATTTTCCCTATTTATCTCCCTAACCAAAGGATTAATCTTGGCAGTGGTGGGATTAGGGATAATTTTTTTCCTAGAGGGGATTTTGACCTGGGTACATTGGCAGCCCAAAAATCTAACTCGTGCTTTTGCCTTGAGTTTACCCCTGTTGATAGTGGCCCTCTGGGTGGGTATTACCGAGGAATTAATCTTTAGGGGCATCTTTTTGAGTCAATTAAGCCAAGAATACGGTTTTTGGGTGGCGGGAGCCATTTCTAGCCTAATTTTTGCCCTGCTGCATCTGCTTTGGGAACGTCAGCAAACGCTGCCGCAACTACCCGGTTTATTTCTGATGGGGATGGTTCTGGTCTGGGCGCGGGCGATCGATCATGGTAGTTTAGGATTAGCTTGGGGACTTCATAGCGGTTGGGTGTGGGGATTAGCTTTGCTAGACAGTGCCGAATTGATGTCTTACAGCGATTCTGGGTTAGTTTGGGTCAAAGGTATCTATAACCAACCTTTAGCGGGTTTAGCGGGTATTCTTTGCCTCTTGGGGACAGCTTGGGGGTTAAACTTGTTTCAGTAGCCAAAAGCCGGTAAAAGTGCGACCAGAATCATCCGGTTGTATCAGGAGAAAGTGCAAACCTTGGCTTTCCTGTTTGGTTGCTTGATAAACATTGGCTGCCCGGGCCACTTCTTCATCTTCGTAGGTTAGAAAAATCCAACGTTCATTTAGACCCGATTCCAAGACTAAACCGCCCGATCGCCCCGTTTCTGTGGGAATATGATCGATAAATACCGGGTTAATTTCCTCTAACCAACGAGCGATCGCCAGAGATTTTTTACCACCGGTAATAACCACACCGGGGATCATTAAAGTAGAGGCTAAACCTAACTTTAAAGGAGAAAAGGCCTCTGGTAGGGAAAGAATCGGTATTCGGTGAGTGCCAAAAAAGTTAACTAAATCAACGGCGGGAAAACGAGCAAAACGCCAATCTTGACCTAAAAATTGGTCTGGTAGGGGTTGCGGTGCAGGAGAGTCGATATTTATGGGGATTTGCCGCAATTCTAGCTGTTTTTTCAGAGCGTTAACGTGACGGGTTAACTCAATTTTGATCTGTAAATTTTGACCAGCGAGGAGAAATAAATTGGCGCATTGGGGGCGAAAAACTTGGATAATTTCTGGGGAGGAGACTTGACAAGCTTGCTGTAACTGTTGGGTTAACCAGTCGCTATTAGCTTGGGATTGGGGACAGGAATTTTCATAGATAAGATGACCAAGGGGATCAGAAATTAACAATTGCCAGACTGTCTCAAGAGGTGAAGAAGATGAAGATTTATAAAAATCCGCTTGCCAAATAGTCATAATTCAGTAATAAGTCACCAGTAAAAAGTCAAAAAATGGTCAGGAGTAGAGGTCAACTAAAAATTTTACCCGATCAAGACTTTTAAAATAAACCTCTTGCATAATTAATTTGTGAAGGTTCAAAAACGGTAAAAATAAGGATTAAATTGCCTAAAATTTGTAAATAAACCATTTAATTGATTATTATTTATTCTTAATTCTCCTGACTACTGAGGACCGGCTACTGACGACCGGCTACTGACTCCTAACCCTAACAACAATTTTTGATTTTTACAAGAGGTCTAATCTAGGAGCGAGACAAAAAAGGCTATATACTAGGGAAAGCTATAGCAAAAAATGTCGAGACAATGGAAGAAAATTGGCTAGAAATTGGGACAATAGTAGCACCCCAGGGACTGGAGGGAGAATTGCGAGTTTTATCGGTATCAGATTTTCCCGAACGTTTTCAGAAGCGAGGTATTAGGGGAATACAAGGGCCCCAAGGGGGAGAAATCCAAGAAATTACGCTGCTCAGGGGACGTGAGCTACCGGGCAAAAATATTTATGTTATCAAGTTAGAGGGAGTTGAAAATCGGGAACAGGCCGAAGCTTTGCGCGGATATAAATTATGGGCGAATAAACTAGAAAAACCTCGGCTAAAAGCCGATGAATATCATGTTAGTGAGCTAGTAAACTTAGAAGTTTATCATCACCTGACAGGAGAAAAAATCGGGGTTGTAGTAGATATTTTCTGGGCGGGTAATGACATTTTAGCAGTGCAACTAGAAGCAAATCTCGCCTCCGTCAAGAAAAAAAGTCCATCCTCCGACTCAGGGGCCCGGGCCCTGGTCCCCTTCGTCAAAGAAATTGTGCCACTGGTGGATCTGAAAGCGGCACGCATCGAGATCTCGCCACCACCGGGGTTATTAGAGATCAACGAAACCGCGTGAGTCCCTACCCTCAGCAATGCGGGGTAGGGAGGTAGAGCGCGGCGATTGAGGGGTTCGATGCCCCGAAAATCGCCAATAAATTCGTGATCTTCCCCAAAATCCTCATGTGTTGATTATAAAATGAGAGGATGAAACAAGTCCTGACCGTATCTTGCCAACTCCAAGTAACACCCGAACAGGTCGCCGCTATCGAGGCAACACTGAAAGCGTTTGCGGAAGCTTGCGACTACGTTAACGGGACGGTGAAGCCGAACCTGATGAACGAACTGGCGATACAGTCGCTACGTTCATCTTATATTTAATTCCACCCACCTACTTGAAAACTCAAATCCGATCAGTGATCACTGCCTAGTAATTTAGGAGCATACATCCGCTAACATCAATTCCTCGACTAAATCACAATTAGCCGTTACCGATTGCACATCATCGAGGGATTCTAGGGTGTTGATTAACTTGAATAAAATTTAATAATAAATTCAATTTCTTCAACAAAGCATAATATCTGATCTAATTGACCATTCCTAATTTTTTACTTTTCCAATTCCGACCATAGCTGAAGGATAGTTTTTCCAGTTACGGGATCTCGCCAATCGGGGGCAATTTCTGCAAGAGGAAGCAGCACAAAGACGCGTTCTCGGCAGCGGGGATGGGGTATCTGTAATTCAGGCGTTTCTAAGATCAGATCATCATAAAATATTAAGTCTAAATCGAGGGTGCGCGGTCCCCATCTTTCCCGTCGGACTCTCCCGAATAACTGCTCGATTTCTAATAATTTATGCAGTAAATCTAGGGGCGATAAATCCACTTGCACAATGGCGCAACCGTTGAGATAATCCGGCTGAGGAGGACCCACGGCTGCGGTTTGATACCATTGGGAATGAGCTTCTAGTTTAATTCCTTTGACTCGCTCTAATTCCCCTAAAGCTTGCCCTAAAATTGTCGCTGAATCTCCTAAATTACTGCCCATAGCGATCGCTGCCCGCTTCATCCACACCCTTCCTCAACAATAATTTGGGCTAATTCCCCCGTCGCTCCCAAAGATTTACCTAAAAATATATTGACATTTGGATGCTTTTGTGATAACTCAAAAACTTGGGCTTTGATCGCATCCGTAATTCCACCAGCAAAGAGGAAATAGGGCAGTATAGCGATTTTTTGGCTACCTTGAGCGATTAAACTCTCGATTTGTTGGGGTAAACTCGGTTCTATTGACCAATAGGCTGTAATTGCTCCAAAAAACGCCGCTAGATTCTCCACCTCCCGATTACCCCCGGGGCGACGACTACCGTGGGACAGTAAAATGTGGTCTTGGGGGCTTAAATCAGCAAATTGTCGGGATAACAGCGATTTTATGCCCTGATAACTGCCTAAATGGGGCTTTAACTCTAGCTTAATTGGCGATCGCACTTTGGCCAGGGCCGCGGGAATATCTTCCTTAACGTGAACCCCCGACAGGAGAAACAGGGGGATAATCTGCAACTGGTTACATCCTTGGCTTTGCGCTTGTTGGGCAAAAGCTTCTATTTGTTGATGGAGGGGGATTTCTGCTAATTCTAGGGCAGCCGTCCCTACTAATACCCGATTATCTACTTCTAGAACCGCTATAGATGGGCTAAACTCCGATTTAATCCCTAATCTTTCGGCGGGTTGACTAATTTTTTCCCGAACTAAGGCTGCTAATTGCGTCACCGCCAAGGCTGGACGCGGATCGCGACTACCGTGGAAAACCAATAAGTAGGCTGAGGAGGTCTTCAAAGAAATCTTGCCAAAATAGTTTAGTTTTTAGCCTAATACATTTTCTCTCCCTTTAGGCATCAATTCTCCTGATCTTCTCAATTTAGCTGGTAAGCGGAAAAACCTCCCCACTAGCGGGCGTTGGGTTTCATGCTTCAACCCAACCTACGTTCATTTTATATTTAATTCCAGCCACCTACTTAGCTGGTAAGCGGAAAAACGTCCCCATTAGCCCCAAGTGCTACCATTTTAGGCAATGTAAAGTGTGAGCCAATCAGCCCGCCAGCTTGAGTTAGTCTAGGTATTGAGATATAATTGCTATTGACAGAAACTGCCAGAGGTATATTTGTATTATGCGGGTAATTAGCCGTCGAATACTTCGCGATTTCTGTATCACTAATGCTAATTCCTGCGAGTCTCTCTATGATTGGTATAGAGTCGCTAGTAAAGCGGCATGGCAAAATCTAATCGATGTGCAAGCCACTTATAAAAGTGCTGAATCTGTTGGTAATTTCACTGTTTTTAACATTAAAGGAAATCACTTTCGTCTAATTGTAGATATAGTTTATAGCCGACAGACTATCTATATTAAATATATTCTTACCCATGCCGAGTACGATAAAGAAAATTGGAAAAATGATGCTTACTTTTAATTCTAAAACCTATGGAGAATTACTCGCTCACTATCAACCAAAAGCAATCACAACAGAGGTGGAAAACGAGCGAGCGATCGCAATTGCCCAAGAGTTGGAACATCGCTCGGAACTTAGTTTAGAGGAGGAGGCTTTACTGGAGTTATTGATTAGTTTGATCGAAAGGTTCGAGGCGGATAATTATCCAATTCCTGATAGAAATCCTTTAGCAACCTTACAGCATCTGATAGAAGCTAACCAGATAGAATATCCAGAGCTAATTACTATTTTGGGTTCCCCTGATGCGGTGGAGCAAATCATTAATGGACAACGCAGCATCAATCAGTCAGAAGCTAGGTCTTTGGGGGCATATTTTCGGGTTGATGCCAGTTTATTTACTTAATAAGTACCTAAGCAAAATTAATTACACATCTCAAGGGAAATTGATTTGACACGACTACTTAACAAATTATTGCGATAGCTTGCCATTAACTAATTTTCAGCGATAATCTAAAGTCAGAGTCCATCGGGAGATAAGATCATGAACTTTCGTCTAGTTCTATTTTCAGGCCTAGTAACGGCTTTAGTTGGTGCTGGTATCGGTTATGGCATTAGCCGCATTGAACGCAATCCCAGCCAAGTCAACTATAAAAATCCCTATAACTATCAAATCATCTATGGACGTTATTTTGCCAGTGCCGGGGCGGCAATTGGCTTCTGTGTGGGTGCGGGTTTGCAAATGGTCAAAGAACTCAAAGAAGCCAGAGATAGAGAAATGGGTATCATAGATGATGGCTCAGAATTCTAGTCTTTTGGGGCTAATTCCTCAAGAATGACAAATTGAACGTGATTAATCGCTAAATCGCCGATGGAGACTTGGGTTTTTAACACCGGCTGTCCTTGACTGAGCATTCGTTCAAAGGGTATATCTTTGGCAATTTCCGTGTGATACCAAGCTAAACCCATAAAGAAACGATTGGGATAGGGACCGCCTTCAAAAATATCATCGGGATTGGACTCCATGGGAACCCAACCGATAGAGGGGAGATAAAATTCCATCCAGACGTGATTGTAATCCGGTTCGAGGGGTAAATTACGTTCGAGGGGATGGGGTGGGCATTTATAGCGTCCTACCGTGCGACAGGCAATACCATTGAGACGACACAAGGCCAATAATAAACCCACATATTCCCCACAGGAACCGACTCCGCGCCGCAGGGCAATATCAGGGGTGTCGATGTGGGGTTTGATGCCGTAGGAAAGCTGATCATAGACGTAGTTACGAATACTATAAACTTTTCTGAGGAGATTGGTTTCCCGACCGGTCGCTTCTTCGGCAGCATTAAGGATAATTTCTGTATTCATGGCCAGATCATCATTATCGATTAAATAGCGATCGGGAAAATCGGCGGGTAAGGGGGGTAAATCTTCGCAATCTTGGGGAGTAATTTGGTATTTAATTCCCCATACTTCTAAGACTACTTTCCACCCAAAAATATGACGTTGTTTGCTGGTTATTTGCTCGAACTTAAATACTGCCACCCGCTGCCCGTCCTGAATTTCTTCAATAAAAGGCAATCCCACCGCTTCGACGCTGCGAATTTTTTGCCGTGGTGTTTCTAAGGGTAAAGCGATGCGCCATTCCACATTTTTAAGTTCGATATTATAGAGGGGTTCCAATTCCTCGACGTAGGATAATTCAATCAGATAACCGTTAGAAAGGGTGTATTTTTTGGCGGGATCGTAGTGAAAATATAGAGGATGGACAAAAGTACGCGGACGATAACTAAGTTCGTGAACCTGTTCGGAATTGGGATTATCGCGGATACAGGGTTCTTGGAAAGCATAGGCCACATATAGGATATCCTTGCCACTGTTAGCATCGCGATAAAATGCTAATCCCGTCGGTGATTCAAAAGGAGTTATCATGCTAAAAAGCTGTTCTCCCGTGGCGCGATCAAGACAGTAAACCGTTTGTTCTAGGGTATCCGTTAGCCAAAGTTCTTCCCCGCGAATAGTGATATTTTCGATACCGATACCCGGCGCGTACAAACGAGTAATTTCCTGTCCCGATTGGCGATCAAATATAAAGATTTGTCCAGAACGTTGACAAGTGACATAAATTGTGTTACCAGTTACGGCGACTCCGTTAGCGGTGTAGGGAAGACGGGTGAAAAATTTCGGGGTAAAATCTTCGAGAGTGCAGCAGTAGAGATTTTCGCGAGTGGTAAACCAGAGGTTATTTTGATCATCGATTGCCAATCCCGTCGTCCCGACGAATTCCTGCCAGCGATGGGAATTAAGTACGCTTGTATGACCAGTATCGAGGGCAATTTGGTATAAATAGCCGTTTTTTGCGTCGATAGCGATTAATTTGTTATCTTGAAATACAATTCCGTGCAAGGCCGTGGCACTAATCGGACGAATCGTTTGACGATGGGAGGGAAGACTGGCAGGATCGAAAATCATAGGAGGAAACGAAAAGGGAAAGCGTTTTTAAGTTAATAAAGCAGCAATTCTTCCCACGATAGCAAATTTTCTCGCCCTTGAATGCTCGTAATGAACTGTAATTCCGAAAAAAATGTCAAGAATTGTCACCTATAGTCCTTCTCATACCCTTGTGCCTACCTACGAGTGTTTCAATCGTTGCAGTTATTGTAATTTTCGCAGGGATTTAGGCACTGATGGTTGGTTAAGTCTAGACAAGGCCAAAGAGATTTTAACTGCTTTGCAGGGTTCAGAAATTACGGAAATTTTAATTCTTAGCGGCGAAGTTCATCCTTTAGCACCCAATCGAGAGTTATGGTTTCGGCATATTTATAATTTGGGAGAATTGGCTTTAAATATGGGTTTTTATCCCCATACCAATGCGGGGATTTTAACTTTTGCTGAGATGGAAAAACTAAAAAATGTCAATCTATCTATGGGGATAATGTTGGAACAAATGACAGTGACTTTATTAAATACTGTCCATCGTCAGGCTCCCAGTAAAGTGCCATCCCTGCGCTTAGAACAGTTACAATGGGCGGGAGAATTAGCAATTCCTTTTACCACGGGGTTATTATTAGGAATTGGGGAAACGGAATGCGATCGCTTAGTGACCTTAGAAACTATTGCCGCTCTTCATCAACGTTGGGGACATATTCAAGAAGTGATCCTACAACCCTACAATCCGGGCAAAAGAGAACAGTGGCAAAATAATCCTTTTGATCTGCAAAAACTGCCCGCTCTAGTTAGACAAGCTAGGGAAATTCTGCCTCCAGATATTGTCATTCAAATTCCCCCGAATCTAGTACCCGATCCTCTTTTTCTCTTGGATTGTTTGGCGGCAGGAGCGCGGGATTTAGGCGGTATTGGCCCTATCGATGAAGTTAATCCCGATTACCTCCATTTACACCCCGATAAATTAAAGGAATTTTTAGCAGTTTATGACTGGGAATTAAAAGCGCGCTTACCAGTTTATCAGTAATCAGTGAGCAGTAATCAGTAATCAGTAATCAGTAATCAGGGAAAAGATAGCACTGTTAATGCCATTTAACACTCCTTACTTAATACCGCATAATTGATTATTATTCATTCTTAATTCTCCTGACTACTGACTACTGACGACCGACTCCTAACCCTAATAACAATTTTTGATTTTTACCAGAGGTCTTATGATCCCCTCAAGCAAGCGCTACTGGCTCAAAAATGCACATATTCCCGTTTCCCTCCTAGAAAACGAGAGTTTCTCTCCCCAAACCTCCGAGGGATTAACCTTAGTTAATCTGGAAATTAATGACGGTAACATTAATCGCATCACCGCAACCATCCCCCCCGAAGATAATATTCCCGTCATCGACCTCAAAAAAAAGCTTGTTTTTCCTTGTTTTGTCGATATGCACACCCATCTCGATAAAGGTCATAGTTGGCAGCGTTGTCCTAACCATGATGGCACTTTTGACAGTGCCTTAAAAATGGCCCTAGAGGATTCTCGACGGGGGTGGCGCTTAGAGGATGTGTATCGTCGGATGGAATTCGGCGTTAAATGCAGTTATGCCCATGGAACCGCCGCTATTCGCACCCATATCGACTCTTTTGGTCAACAGGCAGCGATTAGCTTAACCGCTTTGGGAGAATTGCAACGACAATGGGCCGGTAAAATCACCCTGCAAGCGGTTTCTCTAGTTTCCCTTGACTACTATCAAACCTCCGAGGGAGCGGCCTTAGCCGATAAAATAGCCGAATTTGGGGGCATATTGGGGGGAGTAGCCTACACAAATCCCGATTTACAGGCACAAATTGATATTACCTTCAAATTAGCCCAAGAAAGGGGTTTAAATCTCGATTTTCATCTGGATGAAAACGGCGACCCCGATTCTACCTGTTTAGCAGCGATCGCCCGTACTGCTATCAAAGAGCAATTTTCTGGACAAATCATCTGTGGTCACTGTTGCAGTTTAGCAGTACAATCCCCTGAAATAATCCAAGAAACCCTAAATTTAGTCAAAAATGCGGGCATTGCTATCGTTAGCTTGCCGATGTGCAATCTTTACCTACAGGATCGTCAAGAGCAAAAAACTCCTTTTTGGCGCGGGACAACTAAGATAAAAGAGATGAAAAAAGCGGGAATTCCCGTTGCTTTTGCCAGCGATAACTGTCGCGATCCCTTTTATGGTTTTGGGGATCACGATGGTTTAGAAGTCTTTACCCAAGCGGTGCGGATTGCTCACCTCGATACACCCTACGCTGACTGGGTAAATAGTGTCACCCTCACCCCAGCAAATCTGCTCGGATTGCCCCATTTAGGGCGCATTAAGACGGGTCTAGAGGCAAATTTGTTAATTTTCAAGGCGCGATACTTTAGCGAGCTATTATCGCGACCACAGTGGGATCGCCTCGTGATTCGGCGCGGGTTGAGCATCGATACTACTCTCCCCGATTACCAAGAGTTAGATGATTTAGTTCTAGGAATTGAGCAACTCCTCTAGGGGTTTGACAAAAACCACCGATTCTAGGTTGATAGCACCGTAAATATGGGGAAAGGTCTCTCTTTCTAGATGAACGTAGGTTGGGTTGAAGCATGAAACCCAACGCCCGATCATGTTACGCTACCGCTAACCCATCCTACAAATAATTGTGCATCCCTACTTAGGAATTGAGCAACTCCTGTAAGGGTTTGACAAAAACCACCGATTCTAGGTTGATAGAACCGTAAATATGGGGAAAGGTCTCTTTTTCTAGCTCTAAAGTGGCATTTTCTGGGTTAGGATGTTGGGGCTGCTCCCATTTAACCGGGGCCTGCAATTGTTCGAGAGAAATGGCTAAAACCAGCAAATCTGGCTGATTTTGATAAAAAGCGGCTACAACTTTCGGAATTTGTTCTAAGGTGGAGCAATGGATAAATCCCTCATTTTTTAGGGAATACGCCCGATATTCCCCCATTTCACGAGCTATTTGCCAACCTCTTTCCGTGGTGATGTGATAGATCATCGGTTCGCCTCCTACTGTTACCTTATTCCTAATTTTAGGATATAGCCTGAAGCTGTCAGCAGCCCTCAATTCTCTTAAACTAGAGGTCAGGGAATAAAGACAAGAAATTCGTCCGACCACTAACCAGAAAAAAATGGCCGATAATGGCCTCAAAATCTCTTTATAGTCTCCTTTTACCTGATATTAACCATTTCCCCTTAAAATAAGCTTACCGAGCCAGTAACTGCAAAAATCTATGCTAGATAAAATATTTACTCCCAATCCCTACGCTGAAAAACCCGCTCCTCTGCGTCCTCGCAAGGGGGTAATTATCGGTGTTGGTCAGGTGGGGATGGCCTGCGCTTACTCGATGTTAATTCAAGACTGTTTTGATGAATTAATTCTGCAAGATATCGCCACGGATAAAGTCGAAGGGGAAGTGATGGATTTAAGGCACGGAATGCCTTTTATTGAACCCACAGACTTGAAAATGGGAACCGTGGCCGATGTGGGACAAAATGCCGATGTGGTGATTATTACTGCCGGGGCCGCCCAAAAAGAGGGAGAAACCCGATTACATCTCCTTGAGCGAAATGTGGCGATTTTTCGCCGTATTCTTGCGGATGTGGCTGTTTACTGCCCCAGTGCTTTGATTTTGGTGGTGAGTAATCCCGTCGATATCATGACCTATATTACCCTGAAAATAACCCATTTTCCGCCTTCTAGGGTGATTGGTTCGGGTACGGTGCTAGATTCTGCCCGTTTACGCTCTCTTTTATCCACCCAACTCCATGTAGATGCGCGTAACGTCCACGCTTATATTATCGGTGAACACGGGGATAGTGAGCTTGCTGTCTGGAGTGCGGCTAATATCGGAGGAGCAAGGTTATTAGAAGGAGATTGGCAGGATTTAAGCGCAGCCGACCAAGAAAGCTTAACAGAAATTTTTCTGCAAGTTAAAAACGCCGCCTATGAAATTATCAAACGCAAGGGTTATACTAGCTATGCGATCGGTTTAGCTACCACGGATATCGTGAAAGCGATTTTACGTTCCCAAGAAAGAATTCTGACTATTAGCACTCTCCTCGATGGTCAATACGGTCTCAAAGATGTGTGTTTAAGTATTCCTTCTGTGGTTAATGAGAAAGGAGTGATTAAAACCCTAAATCTTTCCCTCAGTCCCAGAGAAACCCAACAGTTACATAATTCTGCCAAAATTATGCGCGATTTAATCGAGCAACTCGAAATTTAACTTAGGGTTTCCTGAATAAATCTAAAAACATTGTTGGCTAAGAATTTTAGATTTTTTTGCCCTGAAAAAGTGCCAGACATAAGAGCGATCGAGGGGAAATTTTAGGCACTTTTTCCCCGAAAATTAGGTAATTGTGGGGTGGACTGAAGAAATTAGTGCTAGACCCGCCGAAAAGTCAATTTTATTTCAGTTTGTTGTTAGGAATCTACTTAAAAGAGGTTGTTTAATCTGGCTAATACGCTTTTGGTTATGATACGCGGAAAAGTTCTGGCGATGGTGCTAAAATGGGGTGGTATGCCGAGAGTTTTTACATATCGTTACTCTGAGGATTGTTATTCGGAAATTTTCTGTATAATCAATGGTTAGTCCCACAAAGCAATTACCTCTGAACCACAGGAGAAATCAATGGAGACAGATGAAGTTATCGCTCTTCTAGATAAGCATAAATACATAGTTGAGTCATACGTACTCGTTCGAGAATTGAAAATTTGCCTAAATGTAGGAGCAGTCCACTTTTATCCCAAAATTAGAATCAAGATTTGGAAAAGTAGCGTAAATTCAAGGGAGCCATTTCACTTTACAGTCAGTCATAACGTACATACGCCAACACAATTTGGCCCATATTATCCATCAGTAGCTCAGGCAGTAACTGAGTCACAAGCTATTCACAGTGCTATCTCAGCAATCACAACGTTCTTGGTTAGTGCGATTAATGAAGGTCATGAACCAAGTGACGACTGGCTAGTTCCAAATGAAGATTTTTAACTCATGTTAATTTGAGAATATAAATTTGAAAAGAGCCGCTCTGGTAGGGTGTGTTAATGAAATGTAACACACCTCTTTTTTCTCTAGTCAAACTATTTTTGACTAATCTCGAATGCTAAGTCGTATCTGTAAAAACAAACATCAAAGGCAAGAAAGAAGTTCATCTGTGCTAACGTTTGCAGAAAAGGTTTTTAGATTTATCCAGCAAACCCTAATTAGCGATAAAATGGCTATGATATTCAAATTTGACCTGTTATATGACTAATCACTCAGAAGTTGAGTCGGCTATTCAGCAATTGCCAGAGAGTGAAGTCCGCGCTCTGGCAAACTGGCTTCAAGACTATCTTGATGAGATGTGGGATAGACAAATTGAAGCGGACCTAGCATCGGGAAAATTAGCTCCCCTCATCGCTCAGGCAGAAGAGGATATGGCAACCAACAACGTCAGATATCCCGATGAAGTCCTTCGCAACACCCCAGCCAAATTCCAAGTAACTTCTCCTCCTTTTCGTTGGGATGAAGCGGGAGGTATCCGTATAGGTTCGAGCCGAGTGACTCTCGATAGCATACTTGCCTCATACCACAACGGCTCCACTCCTGAAGAAATCGCTATTCAGTTTTCAGTTCTTCGTTTGGAAGATATATACAGTGCCATTGCTTATTATTTAAATCACCGTCAGGAAATTGACAGTTATTTGGAACAACGCGACCAACAAGCTCAACAACTGAGACAACAACTAACCCAAAAACACAACTTAGTCGATTTAAGACAGCGCTTGCTTGCTCGTTATCAGTCAAAAGGAGAGTCGAGGCAAAGTGCGCCTTCTAACTGACGAAAATTTTAATGGAGCCATCTTGCGTGGACTGGTGAGGCGTTTACCTGAATTGGATATAATTCGCGTCCAAGATGTAGGACTGATGAACACTGACGATCCAGATATTTTAGAATGGGCAGCTAATGAGGGACGCATCCTGCTCACCCATGATGTAGCCACTATTACGATGTATGCCTACAATCGTGTCAATCAAGGACTACCTATGACTGGAGTTGTTGAGGTGATCTCAAAAGCACCCATTGGTAAGATTCTTGATGATTTAGAACTATTTATTTGTTGTAGTGAACCTGAAGAATATGAAGGTCGGGTTCTTTTCATTCCTTTCGCTTGATGCAATCTCTATCATTTTCTACTCCAGAAATCTAAGTGACCTAACCGTTAGACCGCAAGACCGAAACTAAGTCAGTGTCGAGAGGAACATTTATGAAAATTAGATTTCTTTACCGCGTAGTTTCCATCAGAGTCTTAGGTTAGGTTGCCGAAAAAACATCTAGCCTAGGATTCCTCTAGCCACTAGATGCCATGATCAAGTCATGTCTGTCCCTCACTAAAATAGAATCAGCGATTTCCCGAAGGGACCTAATTCCATGACGATTATCACTCTTTCACGTTATGTCACCAGAAACAATGAGATTTTAGGTGGAGAGCCAATTATTGAAGGCACTCGCACATCTATTCGCGCAATCGTAGGTCTGTGGCGATTAGGTGTGATGCCAGAGGAAATTCCAACTCATTTACCTCATTTGACCTTAGCACAAGTGTTCGATGCCTTGAGTTTTTATTTGGATCATCAAGCAGAAATTAACGAGTATATTGAGCGTAACCAAGTCCCCGATGAGTTGGTGCATCCTTCTGTAAAGGCAGCTTTGGGTGAGCTATGAGCATATTTGCTTCGCTTTACATGGACGAAGATATGTCAGCGTTAGTTGCAACACTTCTGCGTTCTCGTGGTTTAGATGTCACCACTGTTCCTGAGCAGTCAACTTTAGGCAAAACTGACAGCGAACAATTAGAATTTGCAGCTTCTTTAGGTAGATGTCTTGTCACCCACAACCGGGTTGATTTTGAACGATTGCATCTTCAATTCATAGAGGAAGGCAGAGAACATTGTGGGATTATTATTGTCCCTTAGAAAACTGCCTACGAGGTCGTGCAACGGGTTGGTATTTTAGTTAACACTTTGACTGTTGATAGTATTAATAATCAGTTACTATACGCATGATTTCTCCGCAAACTTACACTCTAAGCAGAAGCCAGCTAACAAGTTGATGAAGCGGCAATGTTCTAGTTCATCCATCGCCGCTCTGGTAGGGTGTGTTAATGAAATGTAACGCACCTCTTTTTTCTCTAGTCAAACTATTTTTGACTAATCTCGAATGCTAAGTCGTATCTGTAAAAACAAACATCAAAGGCAAGAAAAAAGTTCATCTGTCCTAGTATTAGCGGCGCATATTTATCTTGTGTCCAAGCAAAGGCTAAATCTACGGTGGGGAATTGCTCAACAGTAGCTTTAACAACCAATGCACGAGCTTCAAATCTAGCTAAATTACCTCCTAATGGCAGAGATAGCCTTTGATTTTCCCAGACTGCACCTAAAGCTAAACCCATTTCATATGGCAACACATTAACACTAGAGCCAGTATCCAAGAGACCCGAAACATTCAAGGATTGACTTTGATAAGTTAATGTCAATGGTAAATAAGGAAGCGCACTTAATGCACCAAGACTAGGATCTACCTCAGTGAAAGCAAATCTTACCTTATTAGCCATGAGTCAATTCTTGTTTCTCTTTTAATGCTTGAGCAAGAATGGCGGCAGCCTCAAAAGAGTCATGTAAACCTTGTCTAGGGAGATCATCTTGAATAGACATCGGTACAATACCAGAATCCTTGAGCAACTCAGCTACAAGAAAGTTAAGTAATAAGAGCTTATCGGAGTAAGACAATTGCTTTAGTAGGGGCGCAAATTGAGTAGTTGTCAGCATGGATTCAAGAAAGTTACGGATTTTGACTTTCTGTACTTTGTCTGAGTATAACACCACCTTTGCGCTAATCCCTGCCCCAAAAGCAGGCTAACTTTGCCCTTGGACAGAAATTACAGCGATCGCTGTAGGGTGCGTTCCCTAATGTGGCTCCTACTGCTCCACTAATAGATTTTTGGGGAACACACCATGCACATTTATACTAAATCCGGTTATTGAAAACTGATTATTTATTCCCCTTTGCCTTTTGCCTCTTGCATGAGCAGAAAACGGGTTTCTCGGAGAAACCCGTTTTCTGTGCCTTACTCAACGGATTTAGTATGAGATATTATAGAGAGGTCTCCAGAAGTCAAATCGCCATCGGGAGTTAGTATATGCAAGCAATCCTTTTAAGCCGTGAAGAAGTTGCTCAACGTGCAGAGAAACTGTACGAAAGCAGCATCCGCCAAGAGGTGGAAGTTGAAGAAAACATTGGCAAGATGGTCATCATTGACATTGAAACAGGTGACTACAAAGTTGATAAAAATGGCTTACACGCTGCTGACTTATTGAGCGAGAAACACCCCCATGCTCGGCTCTTTGGGATCAAAATTGGCTACAACGTTGCTGCCGCTTTTGGTGGCGGTATTATGGAGCGTGTAGTTAAGTGATTTCAGGTATTGTGGCGAATGGACACCCGATCATCACTATCCCATTTCGGATTCCAAATCGCGCTGACTTTCCGATTGAGTTTGTAGTAGATACAGGATTTACAGATGAGCTTTGTTTACCACCCGAAGCAGTAGCATTACTTAATCTTCCTTTCAGGTACGATATGCGTGCGAATTTAGCAGACAACAGCCAAGTAATGCTGCCTCTTCACAAAGCAATTATTATCTGGAATGGTGAGGAGCGAGAAACTCGTGTATTTGCAACGGGGCGGCGACCTTTGGTTGGAACTGCTTTGTTAGATAGTCATGAGCTTGTGATCCAATTTACGGAAGGTGGGTTGGTAACAATTGACGAATTGTAGTTCTCAGCATTAGCGCAAACGCAGGCTAAGTTGTATCCGTAAAAACAGACATCAAAGGCAAGAAAGAAGTTCATCTGTCCTAAGGTTGGCAGAAAAGGTTTTTAGATTTATCCAGCCAACCCTAATTAGCGATAAAATGGCTGTAATCTTCAAATTTGACCGGTTATATGACTAATCGCTCAGAAGTTGAGTCGGCTATTAAGCAATTGCCAGAGAGTGAAGTACGCGCTCTGGCAAACTGGCTTCAAGACTATCTTGATGAGATGTGGGATAGACAAATTGAAGCAGACCTAGCATCGGGAAAATTAGATCGCCTCATCGCTCAGGCAGAAGAGGATATGGCAACCAACAACGTCAGAGATCTCGATGAAGTCCTTCGCAACGGCTGAATTCTGGAAAGCTTATAATGCACAGTTGTTGAGATGGGATGGTCAGGGAAAAAGAACGGTGAGTTGCTGAGGCTGATGAGTCAGGAGGGTTTCACGATTCTCCTCACTACAGATCAAAATTTGCGTTATCAGCAAAATTTGCAGCAAGCTGGAGTGGCAGTTATTGTTCTTGTAGCAACCAGCAACAAACCTTCTGACTTACTTCCCCTAATGCCAGATGCCTGTAGCGTATTAGATAAAGTTGCTCCAGGAGAAGTGATTGAAGTTGGAGGCTCCTGAAAGTTGTTTTGGCGAAAGCAGCATAACTCCGCATCCCCGGCGATATCTCGATCCCAAATCACGGGAATCTACTGTTTAGCGATTAATTCCGCTTCTTCTCGACAAATAGCCCGAATTACCCCGGGTAAGGTCGGTAAACCCATTTCTAACACCCGACGCATCACACAGGCGTGGTTATGGTGGGAGCCTTCGTACTCAAAACGCATATCGCCATGGGCATCAATTTGAACCACGGTAAAGGGTTCCGATAAAGCCTGTCGGTAAGCTTGTACTACTCCCGTGGTGATAGCGTGTTCACCCCCGACGGCGACGACAAATTTATCATCGGCAATTAAACGAGAAACTGTAGCTGTGGTGACGGCTAACATCTCCTCGGCGGACAATTGCGGTTGCTGACGGGTATCTGCGATCGCCTCATGGGTATAGATGCCCACTTCCAAACAGGTTTCCCTCTTAAGTTCCTCGTCATAAGCTTCCAATTGTTGAGAAGCGCTAATCACCGCCGCCGGTCCGGTTTCACAACCCTTACGATAGGTGGTGGTGGCCTCGTAGGGAATCGGCAGGATCACGGCCTTAGCTGCGGCGTAAGATGCGATCGCTTCACTCCCTAAAAATTGTTCGCTACCGCTGGCGCAAGACAATAACATGGGCAAGTCACAGAAAATTTTAGTCTAATCTTCCATTATAAATATTTTGACTATTTTTGTCTATTACAGTCTTTCTCATCAACCTCAACTGACCCCAAACATATCTACTAAGTAGGGAGGCACAATTATTTTTAGGATGGGTTAGCGGTAGCGTAACATGAGCCAGCGTTGGGTTTCATGCTTCAACCCAACCTACGTTCATCTTATATTTAATTCCACCCACCTACTTATTGAGATAACTGCTGTAACACCAGCTTAACACCCTCTACCACTGTCAACCTAACTTCTAATTAGGTTGCTTAGGTTTTTCGAGTTGCTCTTTAACTAATTCTAAGGGAAGTTTTAAAACTCTAGCAATTTGTTCCACGGTTAAGCCTTCTTTTATCAACTCTGTGGCGATTTCGAGTTTATATTCTTTATTAATATCAGATTTTTGTAATTGATTTTCTGGTAGTTGATTACAGATATTGCCTTTATTAATTTGGACACCGTTAACCACATTATTGTTAGCAACATTATAATAATATCTTCGCAGACTAGACTTGAGATTAGCTTTATTAACTTCTTCTCCTAGAATTTCTGATAAGGTTTTCCATAGCTTACCGGCTACATCCTTGACATATTTCTCAGAACGATGATGATTTTTAGCGATTTCTGTGTATTTTTGGTGATTAATCACCCCTTCTAAGATTTCAGACTGAACATCATCTAAATTCTCTCCTG
>SFAU01000225.1 GCA_007096045.1 Microcystis novacekii Mn_MB_F_20050700_S1
GACCGAAGCGATTCGCGCCTCTCGTCAGGGTAGTGCTTCTCCTTCTCTGCTACCCCAGGAGAGTACTTCTACAGGGTCAATACCACTGGCTGCTTGACACCCCCCCCTGAACGGTTACAATTAATTTATAGTCATTTTCCCGAACAAACCTGGTGGCAATTATTACCGAAAGTTTATAGAAAACAACAATTTGATTCTTGGCCGATTGTGAGATCACAATTTTTTCGAGATGGCATAAAATTAGTCAATCACAAGAGTTATGATATCCAGTCTTCAGGAATGACAGAAGTTATTTTACAAGTTCCTACTCACACCCAGATTTCTGCTCAATTGCAGCAAAATAATTTACCTATCAATAGCCATTTACCCTTAATTCAAAGAGTCAATGGACAAGCAATAATTAAAGTTCCTTTTCCCCAAGCTGGTACTTATGATTTGATTGTTTTATCTAAAAATAAATCCGATAAAAATAACCTTAATCATGCTTTATCCTATCGAATTACCAGTAGTGCTAGGGGTGTTTCTATCCCGAAAACATATGCTACTTTTGAAGAAAATAATGCCTATCTTTATAGTCCCACAATAGCCAAATTAACTAAGAATCAATTGGTAAATTTTAAAATTGAAGTACCTAATGCTTTAGATGTGGTTATCATTGATCAATCATCGGGTAACTGGACTCCTTTAACTAAGTCAGGGAATTTATTTTTCGGTAATGTTAAAGTTGGTTCAGGAAAGATAACTATCGCTGGCAAGTTTACCGAGGGTAATAACTACGCTAGTTTAGTTGAGTACGAGTAATTTGTCTTTGAGTCATTAAGGAGCAAAAGAATGAATCTTGATACTTTTAACAACTCTCAGAAAATCCTGATCGAAGATGATAATATTTTACTGATGTTTGACAAGAAAGAAATTATTTTGGTTGGTCAATTCAAAAATCAAATAATTGAAGAATTATAAGACTATATTTCTGACTTTGTTCTCGATGGTTTAATGTGAAAATCGAAAAGTTATATTTGTGGTCAGATAGCTAAACTAGATTGGGTTTATTATCCGAGAGATGGACAAATATTAAATCTATTAATTTTAGGAGAAAAACAATGGAGACAAGGGAAAATTAAAGTTTATGGTCAATGCGATTTTTCTCCTATTTTAGAAAAATTAGCCCATCAAGAATATGACTAATCGCAATTATTACAGATATTAAAAGAGCAAGGTTTTAAAAATTTCAATGAAACTCGTCAAATAAAAATTACCCTAGAATTTATTCCTGAAAATAGCCCACTGGAACAAGAACCAGAATCACCCCTAGAGTAAATTTGTATGTTATTATGATTGAATAGGGAATAATTAAGGAGCAAAAGAATGAATCTTGATACTTTTAACAACTCTCGGAAAATCCTTGTCGAAGATGATAATAGTGTATTGATGTTTGAAAATGAAGAAGTTATTTTAGTGAGAAAATTTAGGGAAAACATCCAAGCAGATTTTTTGAAGTATATCGGCAAATATACTTCCTCTGGAAGACTAACAACAGAGATGGGAGATAGGTCGTCTCTATTTGGTCAAATTAATAAAATTGAATGGGTTCATTATCCGAGTGAAGGGAAGGATTGTAAATTATTAATAGTGGGGGAGAAAGACTGGAGAACAGGAAAAGTTAAAACTTATGGAGAATGTACTTTTTCTAGTGTTTTAGAAAAACTTTCAAAAAGTCCGGATACATATCGTAGTTCTAGTGAAGATAATATTTTATTTCAAGAAATCAGAAATCAAGGCTTTAAAGATTTCAATGAAACTCGTCAAATTAAAATTACTCTAGAATTTATTCCTGAAGAAAGCACAATTGAGCAAGAACCAGAATCACCCCTAGAGGAGATTCGGCAAATGCTGCGAGAAAATCCAGAAAAAACTAACTTCAATTCCTGAAAACCTAATTAGGTAATAAGGAAAATAAATTAAAGCAATCTCCTCTCTCCTGCTGTAATTATCATGGCAAAAACTCCGAGAATCCCGATTCCGATCGAAGTGAGAAAATATATTTATCAAAGGGATAATTATCAATGTCAGAGTTGCGGTAAACCCGAAAAATTAGCCCAACTTTCCATAGATCATATAATTCCCTTAGCTTTAGGTGGCAGTAACGACATTAGTAACCTGCAAACCCTTTGTTTATCCTGTAATTGCCGCAAAAAAAACGATTTAGACCCTCGTTTTCGGCGTTATTTTCAATAATATGCAATGGCTGCCCTCCGGTTCCCTCGATCGCCCGTTGTGGAATTACCGCCGGGATGAGTTAGAATCGGAAAGAAGAATTTTTGAGTAACCATGATCAAATTACGTCTAAAACGCTTTGGTAAAAAACGCGAAGCCAGTTATCGTATCGTTGCGGCCGTTAGCACCAGTCGTCGCGATGGTCGTCCCCTAGAGGAATTAGGATTTTACAATCCCCGCACCGATGAAGTGCGTCTGGATGAAGAAGGGATTATCCGACGCTTACAACAAGGAGCGCAACCGACGGACACCGTGCGCGGCATTCTCACCAAACAGAAAATTTTCGAGAAAATCAATGCCTAGTACCCCCAATTATCAAGAACTGGTTAAATTTATGATCGAGCCGTTTTTGGAAGAGCCGGCCAGTCTGAGATTGGATATCGAGCGCTGTAAGGAAAATCAACGTTTTTGGCTGCGTGTTGCCTTCGATGATGCCGATAAAGGCAAAGTTTACGGCCGGGGAGGACGCAATTTACAGGCGATTAGAACTACCCTAGAAATGGCGGCCGCGAGTGCGGGTCGCTCTCTTTATCTAGAAGTCTATGCGGCCGAAAATGAAGGCGAACAGCGCCGCACCCGTCGTTCTAATGGTAACTTTGAAGGTACGGAAAGAAGACCGAGCAATCGCCGACCACCCGCACCCCGGCAGCTCAACAACTAACGAGCGATTTTAGGAAAACAGGGAAGGGGTTTCATCCTCGACCCTCTCCAGTTGCTCTAATTGCTGCCAAACTTTGGCGAGTAAAGTGGTTAATCCAGCTCCCGTCACGGCGGAAATAGTCAAAATCTCGGCATTGGTTATTTTAGCAAACTGCTTTTGATAGTTATCTATCGTTTCCTCGTCCACAGCATCAATTTTGTTGAAAACCAGTATTTGCGATCGCTTTTCTAAGCCTCGACCGTAGGCGGCTAATTCCCCTTGGATAATTTGATAATCGGCGATCGGGTCTTCTGCTGTCAAGGAGACAAGATGAATTAACAGGCGTGTGCGTTCGATATGGCGTAAAAATTCGTGTCCTAGGCCGATTCCTCGGTGCGCTCCCTCGATTAATCCGGGAATATCGGCGAATACCGTCCCGTCTCCCGTGGGTTTGCGTACCACTCCCAAGTTAGGAATAAGAGTCGTAAAGGGATAATCGGCGATTTTGGGACGAGCAGAGGAAACGGCCGAGATTAGGGTGGATTTTCCGGCATTGGGCAGCCCGATCAGTCCTACTTCCGCTAATAACTTCAATTCTAGGCGTAAATGGCGTTTTTCTCCGTCTAAACCGGGTAAAGCGTATTCAGGCGCGCGATTATTATTGCTTAAAAAGTGGCGGTTGCCTAATCCCCCTTTTCCCCCGGCAGCGACGATTAAAGTCTGTTCGGGAGTGACCAAATCGCCGATAATTTCCTCGCTATCGAGATCATAAACTACTGTACCACAGGGAACTTTAATAATGCGATCGCTACCGTTAGCTCCGGTGCAGTTGTTCGGGCCGCCCCGTTTGCCGTCATCGGCCTTAAAATAGCGACTATATTGGAAATCTAGCAGGGTTTGCAGGTTCTGAGTCGCCACAAAAATCACCGAACCACCTTTTCCCCCATTACCTCCGGCCGGACCGCCAGCGGGGACGTATTTTTCCCGACGGAAAGCGACGATTCCATCACCTCCCTTACCCCCTTCCACTTCTATTTCGGCGCGATCAATAAACTGCATAAGATTAAGTAGTTAAAGTGAAAAAATGATCAAGCTTAAAGCTGTTATAGGTTAATATCTTGCCAATTTAAAGCTTCTGCGAATCCCTGAAAATGTTTGACATTGGTAGTAGCGATGACTAGATAACGGCTCGGATATTGTTTTTTTAATAACTGCCAATGAGCAAGAATAATAATATCTACGTCAATATTGTAATTATCAGCCGTTTGTTTGCCAATCTTTCGAGTTTCTCCCCAAATTTGTGACGCTGCTAACATCGCCTCGGTATCTAAATTTAAAAAATCAATGATATTGCGTAATTCATTAAGATTATCTAGGCTATTAAAGGAATTTTTCTTGACCGATTCTAACAATAGGCTTCTTCTGACTTCATAATCACAGATATCGGAACTAACTACATAAACGCCTTTAGACAAAAGTGAATAAAGCCAGTCTTCGCAGTCAGCTGGTTTACCCGCTTTTTTAGGATGAGTTAATCAACCCAAAACCCCCGAATCGATAAAGACAATCATCCTTGGCTATAAAGCTTTGAACCCAAAGGACGAGCATTATCAATCGCAGTCTGAAAATTGAGCAAACACTGGGAGATTTCTTGGTCTTGCTCATCGGTTATTTGTGACCGTTTTTGTCGTCTTTGTTCTAAGATAGCCAAAGCCGAACGATTTTGTTTAATTTGTTCTTTTCGATCCCAATCTGGATAATTGACAAGTTTGGGTTTTAATTGATTCATCTCTTTGACTGGAAATTGTCTATCACAATCTTAGCCGATCCCTTGACCAAGAACAAGAGGTAACAAGCCTCCCCTTTCAAGGGGATGAAAATTCAAATCTTGCTGATTTCAAGCTACCGACGACTGGTGATAGTCACTGATAACTGATAACTGGTAACTGGTAACTGAAATGACACCTCACAACTCCAGTCACTATCCCCAAGAAATTTAGTACATTTGTTTGCAGGTAAAAAACTTGTTTCTGGGCGGGGAATCCTTACAATGGGAAACAGGATAATTAGTAGTAGATGACAACCGATGAGGCAGTTTTTTAAACAAACTTTCGCTAGTTGCTTGGGAACTTTATTGGGATTATTGGTGTTTTCGTCTTTAGGTGTGGGAGGATTAGCATTTTTACTGCTTTCTTTGCTTATTTCTAGCGATAGCTCCTCAGTTAAGGAAAAATCAGTCTTAGTTTTTAACTTAGCCACCAATATCAGCGATGCTCCCCCTAGTTCCAGTTTAGCCGATAGTTTGACCGGTGAGAGTACGACCACTTTAAACTTGCGACAGGTGATAGCGGCGATCGAAAAGGCCGCCCTTGATGATAATATTGTCGGTCTGTTACTCTACGGTCGCGGCACTGTCGGGGAATATGGCTATGCTACCTTGACGGAAGTGCGGCAAGCTTTGGCAAATTTTCGCCAATCGGGTAAAAAAATTATCGCCTACGATGTGGAATGGACGGAAAAGGAATATTATCTCGCTTCCGTTGCTGAAAAGGTGATTATTAATCCCGTGGGGAGAATGGAAATTAATGGTTTAAGTAGTCAACAAACCTTTTTTGCCGATGCACTAGAAAAGTATGGTGTGGGGGTACAAGTGGTAAAAGTGGGTTCTTTTAAAGGTGCAGTGGAACCCTATACGCGTCAGGATTTAAGTGTACAGAATCGTCAGCAGCTGCAAACTTTACTCGATACAATTTGGTCTAATTATAGTTCCACAGTAGCAGAAAGTCGCAATTTAAACCACCAACAGGTGCAAACTATTTCTGATACTCAAGGTATTCTGGAAGCAACCACGGCAAAAGAGGCGGGTTTTGTCGATGAAGTGGCCTATTTAGATCGGGTAATTGCTTTAGCTAAAGAGTTGACGGGAGAAGCAAAAAATAAAACTAATGAGGAGGAAAATTCTGGCTCTTTTTCGCAAATTTCTTTAGCTAATTATGCTAGTTCTCTCGATGAGAAGGAAGATAGTAGCAATCAAATAGCGATAGTTTATGCAGAAGGAACAATTGTAGATGGTCAGGGAGATAGAGGCGAAATCGGTGGGGATAAATTGGCGAAAGAACTGCGAAAATTACAAGAGAATGAGGAGGTGAAAGCGGTAGTTTTGAGAATTAATAGTCCGGGGGGAAGTGCCACCGCTGCTGAGGTGATCCTGCGAGAAATTAAGCGTTTAGATGCCAAAAAACCGGTAATTGTTTCTATGGGTGATGTGGCAGCTTCTGGGGGTTATTGGATCGCTATGGGGGGTCAAAGAATTTTTGCTGATAATGATACGATTACTGGTTCGATCGGTGTGTTTGGATTATTGTTAAATATCCAGAAAATTGCTAATAATAATGGCATTGATTGGGATACGGTGAAAACTGGAAAATTGGCCGATATATCTACTATTACCAGACCGAAAAATCCCCAAGAATTAGAAATTTATCAAGCGGCAGTTAATCGGTTCTATGATTTATTTATTGAGACGGTGGCCAAGGGGCGAAAATTATCCCCAGACAAGGTTAGAACTGTGGCCCAAGGTCGCGTCTGGACGGGAAAAGATGCGGTTAAAATTGGTTTAGTTGATCAAATTGGTGGTCTAGAAGTGGCAGTACAATACGCAGCCAAAACAGCTAAATTAGGGGATGATTGGAGTCTTAAAGAATATCCTCGATCGCAAAGTTGGCAAGAAGAACTTCTCTCTAATTTATTGCAAACCTATCTTCCTCCTCTCACTAAAAATAATCAACCTTTAACGCAGGAATGGCAAAATTTTCAGCAGGAATTATTGAAGTTACCGACATTTAATGATCCCCATAGTGTTTATTCTAAGTTACTTTTTAATCTCGATTTTCGCTGATATTAGGTAAAAATAATGCTCCCTAATTCTGAAATTATTTGCCACAAATTTCTATGAATCGCCCTAATAGCGTTATTATTTGTTTAGCCTATATTTTGGGATTGTTATCTACAGGTCTGGTAGATTTTAGTCCCCAGTTAAACCGATGGCAAGAAGTGGTAGTTAGAATTGTTATTATTAGTCTAATTACCCTGTTAACCACAATTTTTATCCGTCGTTTTTGGTGGCAAAGTCCCCCGAAAAAATTTTGGCTGATAGCGGGATTAATAGCTATATTTGCCGTTGTTTATCTAGAAATTCGCACTCCTTACCCGAGCGCAAATGATATCAGTCATCTTTTAAAAAATAATGTAGTTAACTCTATTAAAATCACGGGTAATATTATATCAGAAATTCGTCTCAATCGCCGAGAAAATTTACAATTTTGGTTAGAAGTAAAAGAATTTAGCCTCAAGAATTTACCAAAGGAAAAATCCACGGGTAAACTCTACGTTACTCTACCAAATCTAGCAGAAAATCAGGTTTATCCCGGACAAGAAATAACAGTTAAAGGATTACTCTATCGTCCCCGTCGTGCCAATAATCCCAATGCTTTTGACTTTGCTAATTATCTAGCGCATCAGGGTGCTTTTGCTGGTTTAAAAGGGGAAATAATTATCGATAAAAAATCACCGACTTGGGGAGTTTGGCAGATTCGTCAGCGCATTGTTGAGGCACAAATTCAAGGACTAGGCCAAGAAAAAGGCACTTTATTAAGTTCGATTACCCTCGGACGACAAGCGGTTAATTTGCCAGCAAAAATCACTGATTTATTTATTAAAACTGGATTGGCTCACATTTTAGCAGCTTCTGGCTTTCATGTGGCTATTTTGTTGGGGTTTGTTTTAACTATTACTCGCAATTTATCCCCCAAAAAACAGTTTATTATTGCCGTTACTATCTTAATAATTTACGGCACTTTAACAGGGTTACAACCTTCAGTTATGCGGGCAATTTTGATGGGAATTGGGGCATTAATCGGTCTGCTTTATAATCGACAAATTAATAGTTTAGGTTCCCTGTTACTAGCGGCTACAATTCTATTATTATGGCAACCTCTCTGGATTTGGGATTTAGGATTTCAGTTAAGTTTTTTAGCGACTTTGGGATTAATTATTACCGTTCCCTTACTGAAAAATAAAATTGACTATTTTCCTAATTTAATCGCTGAACCTATAGCTATTAGTCTAGCTGCCACTCTCTGGACTATGCCTTTATTAATGTTTACGTTTAACTCGATCGCTCTTTATAATATCCCCATTAATATTATCACAACTCCCCTAATTACCCTAATTAGTTTAGGAGGAGTTTTTACTGCTTTTTTAGGCTTAATTTATCCCCCTTTGGGCAGTATCGGTGCTAGTATTCTCTATTACCCTCTAAAGTTATTACTGCAAATTACCAACTTTTTTAGTCTGCTTCCTTTTAGTACCTACTCCACAGGTAAATTATCCTTAGGAGTGATGTTAATTATTTATATTTGCCTTACCTTAATCTGCTGCAACCTCTGGTTTCGTCAACGGTGGCATTTCGTCGGTTTATTTATCCTCACTTTAATTTTAATACCGATTATTTATCAACATTTGACTTTAACTCAGGTGACAGTTTTAGCCACCAAATCGCAACCAGTAATAATTATTCAAAATCGAGGAAATACTCTCTTAATTAATGGGGATGAACCCGCAACAGCACGTTATACAGTTTTACCCTTTTTGCGACAGGAGGGAATTAATCAAATACAAGGAGCAATAACCGTCAATAATTCGGCGCAATTCTCAACTATTAGTGAGAGCATACCGATTCAAAAAACTATTACTTTATCCCAATTAGAAAAATTTAATCTCGGCGAAATTACTGGACAATTGATCGAGAAAAATTTATTTAAATTTCAGGTAAAAAATCAATCTTGGCTATGGATTATTAACCCGAAAAATCCCGTTAATTTATCCCAAAAATTCAGACCGCTAGTGTTATTATGGCAGGGAAGCAATCTAGATAAACAATGGTTAGAGTCAATTCGACCGCAAACAGCAATCGCCGTCACTAATAATCTCTCCCGCAATGCCAGAAATCAACTGAGAAAGGCCCGGATTAAGACTTACTGGACCGGGAGAGATGGTGCAATTCAATGGACAGCAAAAAATGGATTTCAACCCTTTCTAATTAATGAGTGATGTGTATCACCAAAACTGAACAGGGAGCATGATGCACCACATAATTACTGACACTACCTAAGATTAACTCAGATAAACCCGATCGACCGTGACGACCAACAATAATTAAATCTATCCCCTCCTGCTGGGCAACTTGACAAATTTTCTGTCCCGGATCACCGATATAATAATCAGCCTTGGCCGTGATATTATCTTCCTTAGCTCGATCAACTAAACCGTTTAACCAAGCTTGTAATTCTGCTTGCATTTCTTCGGTGATTTGTTGTTCCAAGGCGATCATATCGGGGGGATAACCGCCACCATAACCGATCAGATTACCATAAATAAAAGTTTCCGTGTAGGGAGTCAAAGGTTGAGACAGACTATAAACAATTCGCAACTCACTAGCGTAGGTTTTCGCTAAGAGAATAGCCGTATTCAAAACTTCTGGAGTGACATCTTGATAATCCACAGCCACGAGAATTTTATTATAGAGTTTGTTGGTATCCCGATCGACTGAGATTGTTTCCGTATTATTCATAGAATTGCCTCCTCGATAGCAGATAAGCTCAGGGATAAAAACCATTGCCAGCAATACCCCGGGGAAATAGTCAAAAATTGCTGAAAGCTGATGACTGATAGTTGACGATCCCCTACCTCTAGTGTGACATTTTTCGGATGATGTAGCTAAATCCCCAAAAAAATTAACAATTTACCCCACTGTCACCCCTGTCCTAACTTATAGCAGTTATCTTAATAGTGAGGTATGAGGTTTTCGTTTTGGGGAGACTCCGAGACGATACCCGATCGGGTTATACTTCATCTTTATGAGAAACGCCCTATTTACAGTTTTAACTGATAAATTGATTGATCGGTGTTGATACGCTAGATTTGGGTACATTTCATCTTTGTAAATCTACCAAGTTGGGATTTTTACGGGGACACTCTCGGCTAAAATAGGGCATGACTTCCGATTTTATCACTCAATCCAAGCTTTTGGCGGGTTCTACCCCCCAAACCCCTAGGGTTGATTCAAGGTGGGGTTGATTCAAGGTAGGGTTGATTCAAGGTAGGGTTGATTCAAGGTAGGGTTGATTCATGGTAGGGTTGATTCATGAATCAACCCTACCCAAACCCCGGAGCGCATTAGTTTTTCGGTGGGATGCTTACAGCCAGATGCTGATACATTTGTAATCATCTAAGAGTCGGATTTAGCCACAAGAATTTACAAGGAAAGTGGTCAGAAAGTAGAATTTCATATAATACGAAACTTAATTAATTAATTCTAGAATTGAAGTCATGAAAAATCAGTTATTTTTCAGTCAATCCAGTCTATTGGAATCAAGGAGAATCGATGAAGAGAAAGCTATTAAAATAGCAGAACAAAAAGCTAATGCTGTTATTAACGATAAAAAAAATGATGATACCGAGAAAATAACATCACAAGAAAATGAACAAAAATTAGCAATTTTTATCAAAGTTCAAGAGATAATTAGTGATCAATTAGAGGTGGAAAAGTCTGAGATACATATTGATGATGAACTATTTTATTTAAAATCTAAGGAAAACGTCGGTAGTTATAGTTCTTATAGTTCTTATCGTTCTTATAGTTCTTTTGTCCGGAATAGTTGCTTATTATCAAATTGGGGAGGAGATGAACTTAATACACTTGAATTAATCATGACTTTAGAAGAAGAATTCGATCTTGAACTTGAAGAAAAATGCCAAGAATTTACAACAGTGAAAAAGCTAGTTGATTATCTTGCTGAAAATTTAGGCAAGTAACAATATTAATTTTTATCAAAATATCTCAAGTTATCAGCCAAATATAGCTATAATCCAATTAGATCGAGTTCTAAACCAACAACTTATGATTAGTCGCTACATTGTTGCATGGCTCCCGATGATCGTAATAGGAATTAGTAACGGTATTCTCAGGGAAAGCACCTACGGAAAATATCTCGATGAACTGCGCGCTCATCAAATTTCTACCCTGACAGGAATCCTCTTTTTTAGCCTTTATATTGGCACTCTTGTCTATTTTTGGGGTCTAGAATCGTCTGGTCAAGCAATTACTATCGGTTTAATTTGGTTAGTATTAACAGTGGGTTTTGAATTTCTGTTCGGTCATTTTATCGCCGGTCACTCTTGGTCAAGATTAGGGCAAGATTATAATCTTTTAGCGGGACGAGTTTGGATTTTTGTTCTCTTGGTAATTACTTTTGATCCTTTACTATTTTATCAACTTTTTTCTTAATTATGAAAGCTATTATCATTAATCGCTATGGCGATAGTAATGTTCTCCAATACACAGACATAGAAAAGCCAATTCCTCAAGGGAAAGAAGTCTTAATTAAGATTATGGCAGCGGGAATTAATCCGATTGATTGGAAGATTCGTCGGGGAATGCTCAAAATAGCCACAGGTAATAAATTTCCCCTGCAATTAGGTTTTGATTATGGGGGAATTATCGTTGAAAAAGGTAGTCAAGTGGAACAATTTCAGATCGGAGATGAGGTTTTTGGTTTTCTCAATCAATTACCGGGTAGAACCTATGCTGAATATGCAATTATTCCCGCTTCCCTATTAGTTAAAAAACCCCATAATCAGAGTTTTATTGAAGCTGCTGCCACTCCTTTAGCTGCTTCTACCGCTTTGCAAGTCTTGCGAGATTTTGGCAATATTCAAGCAGGAAATCGGATTTTAGTTAATGGTGCATCGGGAGGAGTGGGTAGCTTTGCTGTGCAGATAGGAAAAATTTTCTCCGCACAAGTCGATGGAGTTTGTAGTAGTAAAAATATCGATTATGTCACCTCTTTAGGAGCAGATAAAGTTATCGATTATACCCAAGAAGATTGGAGAAAAACTGAGCAGAAATATGATATAATCTTCGACGCTGTGGCTAAGTCTTCTTTTTGGCACTGTCGTCAGCTTTTAAAACCCCAAGGCATCTATATAACCACCCTACCAAATCCGGGGATTATCCTCCTAAATTATCTCACTGCTTGGTTGCCACAAAAAGGGAAACTGATATTTTTTGCTCAAGCACAAGCGTCTGACTGGCAATTTCTCAAAGAAGCGATCGAGTCGGGAAAATTAACTGTTAGAATTGATCGCACCTATACTTTTTCCCAGGTGGTAGAAGCTCATAATTATAGTGAATCGGAAAGAGTGCGCGGAAAAATAGTCTTGATCCCCGATTAAAGATAAATTAAGCGGGTGCATCTCATATTTGCAGAAATACCGACAATCAGCAATTATCAGTGACTCTTAAATTATTACAGATATATCAGCAGCTGCCTGTAAGCATCTCACAGTTAACCTAATGCGCGGGGGGTTTGGGGGCGGCGCCACGCCCCCAACGGGGGGTTTGGGGGGTTCTACCCCCCAAAGGCTTGGATTGAGTGATAAAATCGGAAGTAATAACCAATTTTAGAAGATAGTTTCCCTTTAAAAATCCCAACTCGGTAGATTTACAAAAATAAGATGTACCCACAGGGTAATCGCTCATCAAAATCTAAATAGCAAGGTACTTTTGGGAAGATTGATCATTTACATTACTGTTTGGAATGTATTAACTTGATCAATAGTTAGGGATTTTCCCGATTTTTTGGGGAACGAGTAAATAATTTTAAGTAAGTAGAAACAAAGAATTCTTTAATTGGAAAGGCGATAAAAGTCAAGGGATTAATAGTAATAATAATATTGCGGATATCCCTCTGTACCGCCTTGATAATCTGTTGAGCTACCCAATCGGCGGACATAATACCCACAGGATTTAAATTACTCTTAAAAGGGCCAAGAATTAGCTTTCTTACCACACAGGGAGCATCTAAACGACGCAGGGTAATCATATCACCGATCGCTCGTTTACTGAGTTCGTAGAGGGGACTAAAGGCAGGATTAACCTCCGCTTCCGAGGTATTCACCCAGACTTCCTTGCGAGCAATTTGCTCGTTAGTGCGGACAGTTTTGAAGAATAATTCCATTAAACGCCAGACGGAAAAAGTATTCACTTGGTAGGCTAATTCGATCGCTTCTGGGGTTCTTTGGCCGTGGACATTAACGCCATGATTTAAAATCAGTATATCTACAGACTTAAATAGGTTCTCAAGTTGCGTTTCTTCACCGATTTGCCATTTCACGGTTTTTACAGGTACTGATTCGCCGTTAATTTCAATAGCGATCGCATTCTCCCCAGAAGTGAGCGCGATCACCTTGGCTCCCTTCAGTTGTAGGTACTTTAACAGCGATCGCCCTAAAGTTCCATTCGCTCCGGTAATGGCGATCGTTTTACCCTTGAGAGAAAGTGCCGTCCCCATCAATTTATCCATAAAGGTGAAAGTTCCACAATAATAAGCCTTTTGGTTATCAAAATGGTGTCGCCAGTGGTAAGTACGATTAACGCGCCATTGAGCGGGTAAACTCTCAAATTGCCCCGGACGATGGGTTAAATCGGTTAATTCCTCCAGATTGGCGATACCTAAACCTCGACCGATCGCCGTACTGAGAAAAGCCAAAGTATAAAGGGAACCTAACCAACCCAACCAAGGGCGATCGAACCCCCAAGAGTAGGCCAGTAGTACGGGTAAAACACTGGCAGCCAACATGACCAAGGCCTCCGGTACATCATTGTACCAGTGCGCCCGACGATAAATTTCCTCGCTCATTACCGACAGATCGGGACGAAAAACCCGATGATGCCAGACGTGCAGACGATAAAGGGGCTGCCAATGGTGGGCTAGAGCATGATAGCAATCACGCACGATCTCCACCCAAATAATTGAGCCACAAATCAGTCCGACACAGAGGAGCAGGTTTGACATAGGGGATAAATGTTAAATTTTCTCAACGAATGTAAACAAAGCAATCTTAGGCAAAAAAGCGCATTTATCGGGTAAAAGGAACCAATGTCCTGAAAAACTGGGGTTTCTTTCCCGAAAAAACTTAAGATTCTGTTAAAAATTTTAACAATTTTCGGTAAGATAAAGCAAGAAATAAGCTTCTATTTGAACAGTTACTTAACCTGAGTCGATTATGGCAGAAAATTATTGGTCGCGAGAGGATGATAACGAAGAATTAGACCCGATTGGTTCCCTCCTATCTGACTGGTCCGATCCCGAAGATGAGGAGGACGAATTTAGGAGCGAAATTTTTCAAGGCCGATCGGGACGCAGACAGAAAGCGGCTTTTAGCCTCATGGCGATCTGGACAATAATTATCGGACTTCATTGGCTGAGTTGGGGTTATTGGGCAATTATCGCCTTAACTATGGTACTATCGGGGCAAGCTTTGCGGCTGCTGTTCACGAAACCGGAAACACCGCCAATTCCTTTACCAGATCAGGATTTAGCCTCTGTCCCCAGGGTGTCCCTCTTAGTAGCGGCCAAAAATGAAGAAACCGTAATCACGAAGCTGGTTAATTATCTCTGTCATCTAGACTATCCCCAAGATAAGTTAGAAGTTTGGATCGTCGATGACTATAGTACCGATAACACGGGGGCGATTCTCGATCGCCTTGCTTTAGAATATCCCCAATTAAAAATTCTCCATCGTGCTGCTAATGCCGGAGGTGGCAAATCCGGCGCCTTGAATCAGGTTTTATCCCTGACTAACGGGGAAATTATCGGCGTATTCGATGCCGATGCGGGATTATCCTCCGATTTACTGCGTCATGTGGTCCCAATGTTCGACGATCGAGAAGTGGGTGCGGTACAGGTGCGAAAAGCGATCGCCAATGCTGCCGAAAACTTCTGGACAAAAGGACAAGCGGTAGAAATGATCTTTGATAGCTGTTTCCAACAGCAACGGATCGCGGTGGGAGGGATCGGAGAATTGCGCGGCAATGGTCAATTTGTCCGTCGTAGTGCCTTAAATCGTTGCGGGGGTTGGAATGAACAAACGATCACCGACGATCTTGATTTAACTATTCGTCTCCATATCGATAATTGGAAAATTAATGTCTTAAATTTTCCCGCAGTAGCGGAAGAAGGGGTGACAACTGCGATCGCTTTATGGCATCAGCGCAATCGTTGGGCCGAAGGTGGTTTTCAGCGTTATCTCGACTATTGGAAAGCGATTTTAAAGTCTCCCATGCCTTGGCCGAAAAAGTTTGATTTAATTGCTTTTTTGATCGTTCAATATATCTTACCTGCGGCCGCTATTCCCGATCTTTTAATCACTATTACTCGTCATCAAGCTCCGATTTTAACTCCTTTAACTGGTTTGGCTCTTTCCCTTTCTCTCTGGGGGATGGTGACAGGATTAATCCGAGTCAATACGGGTAAAAAATTCACTTTTGCTCTCGGTTTAGACATCCTTGCTCAAACCATTCGCGGCATGATTTATATGATGCACTGGTTTATTATTATTCCCAGTGTCAGCCTGCGGATGGCTTTGCGTCCTAAACGTTTAAAATGGGTGAAAACCGTTCATCTGGGGGAACATCTCAGCGCCGAAGTTTAATTTTCGAGGATAGACTCCCAAAACTTTGGCCTTATCAGGCCGGAAATCCCCTGTCAGTCAAGGTAACAGCCTTTGGAAACCCCTTTTGGAAAAATTTCCAATTTCCTTAATCATGCTTGCTACCAATAATGTGTTAATTTAGATACAGAATTGAATTCCGTGACAGCACTGGGGTGGCGAAAAGCGCTCGCTCCAGTTTTTTTTTCTCGAGAAAACGGGTTTCTTCAAGAAACCCGTTTTCTGTGGGGTTTTTTGCGGAAAGCATCCCCCTCTCCTCGTAGGTTAAGGGGGTGAGGTCATAACAATCCGTTGCCAAAACCGACTTTTCAGAATATAATAGATAAGAGTAGTCATTCATCGCTCCGATTAGTTAAGATGATATTACATGACTAATAA
>SFAU01000226.1 GCA_007096045.1 Microcystis novacekii Mn_MB_F_20050700_S1
TCTTCTGTGAATTCTAGGTTAATCATGTTTTTAATGAGTGCTTTGCTTCTAATTATGACTCTTAAACTATATTATTGTCCTTGAGTAAAAAATGCAAGTTGTAGCCGTGCAAAGTATAGCCTATAAATGCCTTTGGTACGGAAGAAATTACATCGAAATAGATAGATGGTTTCCCAGTTCTAAAAGGTGTAGTAATTGCGGGTATATTGCTGAGAAAATGCCGTTAAATGTTCGAGAGTGGGATTGTCCAGACTGTGGGACGCACCATGACCGAGATATTAACGCCAGTAAAAATATTTTGGCCGCAGGGCTTGCGGTGTCAGTCCGGGTCGCGACCATAAGACCAGAACAGAGTAAATCTGTTAAGGCAGGTGCGGAACCCCGCAAGGGAAAGAAGCAGAAACCTAAATCGTGAGGTTTGGGAATCACCGTCCGTTTACGGCGGTGAGGAGCTGCTCTTTAATATTGTACCATTTAGGGTTAGTCCGCTCCTTCTACAGAGCCATTGTCTCTCTGGGATGTTATTCCTACGCAAGTCCCTTAGCTCTCCTGCAAAAATCAAAAATCTTCCGTTAGGTAAGGAGACAGGAGGAGAAAAAAGACAAGAGACAACTATCCTATCCATAAAACCTGAGATTATGTCCAATTTATCGGAGCTTTTAGATATTTTGACCCGATAGCGGCTCGATAACTTACTTTTGCAGGAGGTCTATTAATCACTTTTTGCCCTCAAAGGGCAAAAAGTTGACCCAGTTCACCTTAAGCAGTACAATAAAAACCTTGAATGACCCCTTAAACAAAAAAAAACACCATGGCACAAGGACAAGGATTCGGATTCGGTCTCGGTAAGATTAAAGAATTACAAGACGCTTTCCAAAAAGCGCAACAGGTGCAACAAGGAGCCAAAGTTCTGCAAGAAGAACTGGAAACTATGGAAATTCCTGGCCAAAGTGAAAATGGCTTGGTGACAGTCTATCTCAGTGGCAACCAAGAACCCCTGGGTATTGAAATCGACCCGGCTCTCCTCTCCCAAGATCTGGAGATTGTGGCTGGGTCTATTCTAGAAGCCATGAAGGCCGCCTATAGTGCCTCCACGGAAACCATGCGCGGCAAAATGGAAGAACTGACCATGGGTTTAAATATCTCCAGTATGTAATCGCTTTTGACCGCAATGGTAAGATGGAAAGTTGGACTAACAAACAAGGAGGTTCAACTTTGCTGACTTTGGGTGTCAATATCGACCATGTGGCCACAATTCGCCAAGCGCGTCAGACCGTGGAACCGGATCCCGTGGCGGCGGCAGTTTTGGCCGAAATCGGTGGTGCTGATGGCATTACCGTTCACTTGCGCGAGGATCGTCGTCATATCCAAAATCGCGATGTGCGGCTCCTCCGGCAAACGGTGCGGACTCATCTGAATCTGGAAATGGCCCCGACGGAGGAAATGATCGCCATTGCTCTCGATATTAAACCCGATTATGTCACCCTTGTCCCCGAAAAGCGCCAGGAAGTGACCACGGAAGGGGGGATCGATATGCTGGGCAATTTTGACCGTTTTTGTGGGATTGTGGATCGCCTACAATCGGCTAATATTCCCGTTAGTTGGTTTATTGATGCCGATGTTGTCCAAATTCAAGCGGCAGCTAATACGGGGGCGAAATTTATTGAACTCCATACCGGTCAATACGCCGAAGCACAACAGGAGAGCGATCGTCAAGCAGCATTAACAATTCTTAAAGAAGGTTGTGAATACGCTTCCTCTCTCGGTTTGCGGGTTAATGCCGGTCACGGTTTGACCTATTGGAATGTTTATGCCGTCGCCTGTTTGCCCAATATGGAAGAATTGAACATCGGTCACACAATTATCAGTCGTGCGGTTTTGGTCGGGTTAGAACGGGCTGTTAGGGAAATGAAATTGGCTATGCGTGGGCAATTGTAAAGGCTATCAGATATCAGCTAATCTCCCGACTAAGGAACAATTACACTGAAAAATTAAAGGAAAGATCATGACAACTTATTATTATTTGGTAGCTAGTCAAAACTTTTTAGAAGAAGAAGCGATCAAAAAGGAAGTTTTGAAGGAAAGAATCAGGAATTATCAAGAAAAAGGTCAAGAAATTGATTTTTGGTTAATTCCCAACCCAGCTTTTTTAGATACCCCCGCTTTTGCTGATATTAAAGAGAAAACTCCCCAACCGGCAGCGGCAATTGTTTCTCTCAATCAACAGTTTATTACTTGGCTGAAATTGCGTCTAGAATACGTTATTACCGGACAGTTTGAGGCTCCTTCCGATACTATTCCCGAACCGTTAAAATAACCCTTTTGGACTGGGGTAGCAGGTGCATCTCACTTATGCAGAAATACCGACAATCAGCAATTATCAGTGACTCTTAAATTATAGTTCTTCGGTTTGTGCTATGCAATGGACGGGATTATAAGGGATGAAACCTTTATAGAGAAGGACATTTAGCGATTTTTGTCAATTGTTTTCGCTCTAGAGTGAACTAATCAATAGAATTCTTGCCAGATAAGGATTTAGTCGATTTATGCCCCCTATCGAACCATACCAAGTAACGAAGAACCTAAATTATTACAGATATGTCAGCAGCTGGGTGTAAGCATCCCACCGAAAAGCTAATGCGCTCCGGGGTTTGGGGGCGGCGCCACGCCCCCAACGGGGGGTTTGGGGGGTAGAACCCCCCAAAAGCTGGGATTGAGAGAAAAAATCGCAAATAACCCCCAACTTTAGAGGAGATTTTCCCTTTAAAAATCTCAACTGAGTAGATTTACAAAAATGGGATGCACCCAGGGCTAAAAATACAGACGAGGCAATCATCACCAGCTGACTTTGCCTTGGAGCTTGTTAATTTTTCCCTTACCGATTCCCGATACTCGATCCAAATCTTCTAGGGAAGTAAAGGGTTTTTCTTGCCGGGCTGCGATAATTTTTTCAGCTAATTTGCCACTGATACCGGGTAAAGTATCTAGTTCCTCTTTTGTGGCAGTGTTTAAATTAATTAAGCGATCGCTTTTAATTGTTGCAGATTGGGGGCAGTTTTTTCTATCCCGTTCGATCCGATTTTTAATAGTTTCCGGCAGTCCTAATTTAGCGGTACGGTAAAGATATTGAAATTCTCGATCGAAATGAGCGGCAACAGTGGGATTATCGATAATAACTAAAGCTTCATCGTTTTGATGGTTAGCAGCTTTTGACCAATTATGAGAACCAGTAATCACGATTTTATCATCGATTAAACCGAATTTATGGTGTAATTTATCTCCCGGCGCTAGAGCGGGAACTCCTAGGGTATTAATTGGGTTTTGCCAAGGCTGATTATCTGGTTCGTAACGACATTTATTACTGAGAGCAACTCCTAATAAATCTAATCCTTCGCTATAGTATCGGAAGGCAAAACTAGGATCAATTAAAGCTTTAATTTCTATCCCTTTTTGATGTCGTTGGCCGAGAATATTAGCTAAAGGCTGTTCCGTAAAGACAAACAGGGCTAAATTCACGGATTTTTTAGCTTTATTTAAAGTTTCACCGATCAGACCATTGCTAGTAATTGCCCAGGGATAAGCGGTAGAATCGGGGGAAAATTTGACCGTCAGACTACTATTACCGATAGTAATTGTTTGTGGTTTTCTCTGGGGTTTATCTAAGCCAAATTTAGGACTATCTTCCCTTCCCCACATCAGATTAAATTCTTTTTGAAAAACTCTAGCTAGTGGGGGATTAGTAATCACTAATAAGTGATTGGCATTCCCAACAGTTTTGGGATTGGAAAAGTCTCCATGAATATCACTTAAGGTATAGTTAGCTGAACTAATTAAAGTAGTGTGATTATCAATAACCATGAATTTATGGTGCATTAAACCACTACCTTTTGAGTGATCTGCACTATCATCAATTAGGGGAATACCAGCTTTTTTGAGGATAGTAATTGCATCTCTTTGGGTGATTTCCTCTGCACTTAATTTACCATCTCGATTTATATCAACTAAATCAAAAAGGTTTTGATAACGTTCTTGTTCTCGATCGCTTGATTGTTCTTGGTTTTTGGCTAAACTATTAATAGGTTGATTGTAAATATTTTCGAGGATAACCCTAACTTTAACTCCCTGCTGCTGACGAGCAACTAAAGCTTGAGCGATGGCGGGTAAACGTAACTCTTGCACCGCTAGATTGATCGAACTTTTTGCCGAGTTGATATTATCAATAATAACCTGTTCTAAATTATCCCCTGGGCGATTAATTTGGCGATAGGGATCGGTATAATTTGAACCCTGGGTCTGATTATAATTAAAATAGACTTGAATATATTGATCTTGGGGCAAGGGTTGGGGACGATTTTGGATGACATTGAGAGAATGACAACCCCACAAAAGAAAAACTGTTCCTAATAAAAATCCTAACTGTCCCCTAGACCAGATTTTTTTTAATCTCAATCTATCCATTGCCATTTTTGCCCACATAATTATCATTATCCTAGAATTCAGGATACAGTAATCAGGAATCAGGAGGGAATTTTTTTTACCTAATCAGGTTCTCAGTAATCGCTATGTACCAAATTGATTATGATCAATCCTGATTCTAGCTTTGTCCTTGATTGCTTAAATCGCTGACCAAAGATCTGACATCTAGTCAGGGAATTTTGTTATAATCTGGGGAACAATAGCACTGTTCTTCTAGATCTGGGTTTTACCATGACTGAACTTTTACCCCAATGCAGTAATCTGGCTGGTAATGTTAACAGTATAATTGAACTATTCAAAGGCGAATCCTCTCTCCGCAATCAACAGGATACCAGCAAGATAGAAATTGCCCTACAAAAAGCCATTTCTCCCAAATTTGAAATCGTTTTCGCCGGTGCTTTTAGTGCCGGGAAATCAATGTTAATCAATGCACTTTTAGAGCGAGAATTGCTGTATAGTGCCGAAGGACACGCAACGGGTACGGAATGTTATATTGAGTACGCAGAAGCTGATACAGAAAAATCATTTACCTGTAATTGGTGAACAAGAATTAGAGATTGTCCCAGAAGTTGTTAATTACTCCAGCAATTAATATCGGGAGTGGGAAGGTGAGAAGTGAGGGGAAACAATCCATCTATTAAAAACCGATTTGCTGTCAAAGCAAAAAATTAATTAAAATTAAAACTCATCGAGGGATAAGCGATCGAAGTCTTGTTATTCTTATAACTGGTGGGTTGCGAGATTTTTCTAGACTCACAGTTTAACCCGATCAACCGATAACCGATAGAGGGGTGCAGAATGGGAGAATGGTTAGATTTTACCGATGAGGTGGTCACTGTTAATGACAAAGGTGAGGAAATTAAACGGGAAAAAGTTACTAATCGAGGTTATAAATATTTTTTAAGCAAAAAAACCTGTTTAGAAATGATTTCTATCCCTAGCGGTCAATACCTCATCGGTGCGCCCAAAAGCGAGTTAGGCTGGAAATTGAGTCAAAGTCCCCAATCTCTGGTTAATATTCAGGCTTTTTGTCTGAGTCGCTACCCAATTACCCAACGACAATGGCGCGAGGTGGCAAAATTAGAACCAGTAAATATTGAACTTAATCCCTATCCGGCCCATTTTGAAGGTTACGATCGCCCCGTAGAACAAATTAACTGGTGGGAAGCGGGGGAATTTTGCGATCGCCTATCCCGTCTCACCGGACTCAATTATCGTTTACCCGCAGAAAAAGAATGGGAATACGCTTGTCGGGGAGGTACATCCACCCCCTTCCACTTTGGCCCGACAATTTCCACTGATTTAGCCAACTATTCCGGGGTGGACTGGGATTATGGCGGGAAAGTGTGCAGTTCTGGTCGTTATGGGGAAGGTTCCCTCGGCTGCGATCGCAGGGAAACCACACCAGTGGGAATGTTTGCCGTCGCTAACCCTTTCGGACTCTACGACCTGCACGGAAATGTCAGGGAATGGTGTGCAGATTACTGGCGCGATAACTACGAAGCAGCCACAATAGAAGATAGAGACAGACGAGTTTTACGCGGCGGTTCCTGGAATGATGGCCCGAACAAATGTCGCTCGGCCTACCGGGTCAAATTTCTGGCTACTGCTGGACTCTATGATATTGGTTTTCGTGTCGTTAGCGATAATTCTCCTTCAATCTGAAAACCGATCACTGATTACCGGTGACAGGGAGGTGAAAAAATTGAAAATAGAACTACCCCAGCAAATAATCAGCGAATTTTGTCAGAAATGGCAGATATCTGAAATGTGTTTATTCGGATCGGTTTTGCGGGAAGATTTTCGTCCAGACAGCGATATTGATATACTGGTCAGTTTCCAAGATAGTGTTTCTTGGGGACTTCTGGAGTTTTCGAGGATGAAACGGGAATTAGAGAATTTATTGGGACGGAAAGTTGATTTGCTAACGAAAAAATCGATCGAGCAGAGTCATAATTGGATTCGTCAACGAGAGATTTTAGAGACAGCACAAGTGATTTATGTGGCGGGATAAGGCTTTTTTACTAGATATTGTCCGAGCCGGTCAATTAGCTCAACAATTTGCCAATCAACCAGCAAAATTTGCAGGCGTTTGTCAGAAAATTTTTGAAAATGTACCGCTCCTCGATCGAGAGTTAGAATTGATTTTAGAGACAATAAAAGTGATTTAACCAAATGATTGCTAACTTTGACCATAACTATCTTTCCCCGGAAGATTATTTAGCAACAGAGAGAATGGCCAAGGATAAACACGAATATATTCGCGGTCAAACCTACGCCATGGCTGGTGCAAGTAAGGCCCACGGTATGATTATTATCAACTTAGCCACACTTTTAAAAAACCAGCTGCGGGGTAGTGGTTGTCTTGTCTATGCCACAGATATGAAAGTTCGTCTAGAAATAGCTAATAGTTATTTTTATCCCGATCTTGTAGTTACTTGCGACTCGCAAGATAATCGGTCTTTCTCGGAAGATTTTATCCGTTATCCGCGCTTGATTGTAGAAGTATTATCCCCCACTACCGCTGCCTTTGCTCGCAACGCGCTCGCGAAGCGAGATCGGGGCGATAAATTCGCCGACTATCGTTCCCTTGAAACTTTAGAAGAATAGACCTCTTGCATAAATCCGAAAACAAACGATAGAAACAATAATGGGAGGGACTTTCAGTTAATTATTTATTAGTAGTTGATAATCTTCAAAAATGTTGCTGTACAAGGATCGATCAGTCAAGAACGCATCAGTGTGGATTGTTTTCGTCGCAATGATGAAGGATTTTGGGTTCTTTATCCCTACAGCAAAGGAGCAGATATTTATCTAGCTAGTATCGATTTTCACTGTGCAATCGAATCTTTATATGAAGATATAACAGAAATCTGTTAAAAAATCAGATCAGTTTTTTTCTGTTTACTATTTACTTTTTACCTGATTAATGCTTGTCATCCTCTCCGCTATTATTCCAGTGGGTTTTATCATCCTCATCGGTGTGATAGCAGGAAAAATTCTCACTGTTGAAGTGCATTCCCTTTCCCAAATCACGGTGTATATTCTTGCTCCCGCTTTGGTGATTGATGGACTCTATCGCACCACTTTATCTGGCAGCAATATCGGTTTAATTCTCCTAGGCTTTGCTCTTATTTCACTGGTAATGGCGATTGTCGTTGAAATTATCGCCTCTTGTCTCAGTCTCGATGTTGATACCCGCAAAAGCCTCATGGCTGCCGCTGTGATGCCCAATAACGGTAATATGGGTTTACCTGTGGCTAGTTTTGCCCTGGGTGCGGCCGGACTGGAAAGAGCGATAATCTATATGATTGGCTCTAGTATTCTGTTATTTGGTATTAGTCCCGCTTATTTGCGAGGAAAAAGCTTTCTTTCAGGATTTCGCCTAGTTTTTCAATTGCCCTTAATCTGGTCAATTTTTATCGGCATTGGTTTTCAAACTTTCTCTTTTCATCTTCCCCTGCAATTAGATAAAAGTGTTAGCTATCTGGGAGAAGCGGCAATTCCTTTGGCTTTAATTATCCTAGGTATCCAATTATCTCAGCAACAATTAGCGATCGGTAAATTAGAATTATTAGCGGCCGGTTTGCGTCTTTTAGTCGCTCCTCTTTTGGCATTTGCGATCGGCAATAGTTTAGGATTAACTGGTATGGATCTAAAAATTCTCATCCTACAAAGTGCCATGCCCACCGCCGTTAATACCGTCATTTTAGTCACAGAATTCGGTGGTTCGGCTACTTTAATGGCCCGCACAGTTGTGGTCACTACCCTTGCTAGTTTTCTGACTATTCCTTTCTTTCTTTGGTTATTAAAAGTCTATTTATAGCAGTTATCTTAATGGTGAGGTATGAAGTTTTCTTTTTGGGTAGTCAGTCGTCAGTTATCAGTCATCAGTTCACTGAAAATGCTCCAGCACTCCCTTATCCCTTCTCCACAACTCCCACTCTGCAATAACTACTGGCAGCCAGAAATACGTTGGGTTCATATCATACTTTGTGCTTTTTGTCAAAAAAACTTTTTTTTTGCAATAAAACTACACAAAAAAAAGATCATCGTTATGGGTGAAATTGACTAATTTACCCGTCTTAATTAGGATCACCTTGTAGGTGTGGCAAGGGTTTCAACCATTGCTGCCTAAAAAAGTACAGAATAACCGATTATGAAATTCTATCAAATCGCTGTTACCACTGCAACATCGTTGTTAAATAAAAATATTTCTCAATTAATTGTTAAGAATTTATAAATATTGCGAAATGTTAATTTAAATATTCTCAAGTGTTTGGAGTCCATTAATAATTTTTGCTTATCTTTGTCGGAAAATAGAACTCCTGCAAAAATCCCACATCTACCATCAATTCAGTATTCATACTAAATAGGTTGAGTAACGCACAGAAAACGGGTTTCTCCGAGAAACCCGTTTTCTGGGGGAATAAATAATCAGTCTTTAATAACCAGATTTAGTATCAGGAGTCAGTATTAAGGAGATTATTTTATTTATTCTCCCCACACCCCACTTCCCCACTTCCCCATTCCCCATTCCCCATTCCCCCACTTCCCAATTCATAATTTAACCTTTGACTCACCCCGGCAATGGTAGCCAAGAGAAACCAAACAATAGTATTAATCTTGACATCGGAGAGGGTGACATCGACGAGATTAAATAAAACGCAAGCACCAAAGGCTACCAGATAGGTAAAGATAATTAACTCACCCCCAGCTTTTTGTTGCCGTAGAAAGATAAATAAACGCCACCCTTGGGCATAAATCCAACCCACCCAAACAGACAACAAAATTAAGCCAATAATTCCCGTTTCTGCCATTAACATCAAATATAAATTATGGGGATGACCTAACCATAATCCCTGACTTTTTTCGTAGAGAGGTGTAAAACTGCGTAATCCCCAACCGAATAGGGGTCTTTCTTGGGTCATTTCTAGAGTAAAACGCCATTGAGTTGATCTTAGCGTCGCTAGAGGACGATTGGGGAACATTTCATCGGATAATCGCGCCCAAATCGCCCTAGGAACCAAAAAACGCAGACTATCCCTGAAAGGATTTGGTCCCCAAGAAGCAAGAGAAATCACCCCCCCCAAGAGGAGAAAACCAGCGACTAAGGCATTCCAACCCAGATAAAGGGCGAAAATTAGGCAACCTAAAAAGGCTAAGGCCCAAGCATTGCGAGAATTGCTTAAAAATAGCCCTACACTGTCGATAAATATGGTTAAAGTTAAAAACCCGACTTTGAGATTTAAATTGCGATTTCTTTGTCTGTGCCACTGTCGCCAAGTTAGAATTAATAAACCGATCGCTAAAATCAGAGTTATGAGTAAATAAGCTCCCAAAAGATTAGCATACATAAAAACCGAAGACATCCGACCCAAAGGTTCGCCCCCCGCTCCGTAGGGCCAGGTAAAAATCCCTTTTAATGCTTCCGGTTTTTGCCAACCGAGAAAAATTTGTCCCCATCCCATCACCACTACCCAAACCGAGGGAATAACCATCACCCAAGCTAGTTGACGCAATTGAGAGGGTTTTTTAATTAATTGTCTGATATTGCTAAAAAAGAAGAAAAAAGGCAGGAAATTTCCTAAACCAATCCAAGCATCCCCCGGAGTTGGGGAAAGACTGGCACTAATCATTAACCAAAGAGTGACGAGACCGAGACCTTGATTGAGACGTGACTGGATAATTGCCCGAAAATTGCCAGTAAAAACCCTAATTAAGACGATAATAATGCCGATACCCGCCAACTCCGGCAGCATCATGGCGATAAAAACTGAAAAAAGTATTAAATTCCACTCCCACCCTTGACAAAAAATCTTTTTCATGCTACGCAGGTTGCCAACAATCCTCACGAGTCAGACGAATTTGGGCAAGGGCAAAAATAGTCGGGATAATCCGGCCGTAATCAGTGGCGATCGCTTTCCAACCGAGATCAGCAATAAACCAACCCCATAAAGCTGGCCCTACCAAACTTAACACGGTTCTGACGGCTCCGTAGCGGGCCGCCGCCCTAGTCATGCCCTGTTTAGCCGTTTGTAGGGCGATTTGATTAACAATTGCCCCACCCTGGACTACAGCAGTTTTTGCCCCTTGATAGCGGACAAAATGAAGAGCGAACTGCCCGGCGATATGTTTGAGCAGAATCGGTTTCAGGATAGAATTAATGGCGATGACGCTACTGCCTTTGAGGACTATATCAAGGGGATTGTGTTGTAGGTGAACCGGTAAGGGTTGGGGAGTGTGGGAATCCGCAAGCGCCTTTTGAATTTGAATCGAGAGGGATTTTTGTTCCGATGGGGGGAGACGTTTCCAAGCTTTGTTAACGAGGTGAAGATAGATTTCCGCTTCAATTTCCGTTGTCGGCATTTTTTGGGAGTAGGGAACCTTGAGGAAATGACAGACACGAACTAGAATTTGACGATAACTAACTTTTTCCGTTTGACCTTTTAATACTGTCACACCATCGGCAGCCAGATAACGAAAACGATCCTCGACGCTATCTAACCAACTTTCCCAATCTTGACTTTGAACGGCGATTGCGTCGGGCGCTCGTAGATAATCGAGAGGGTTAAAACGACGGCAAAAGAGGATGTTAGTGATTTGCTGTAGTTCCTCCTCGGTGGCTAACTCCAAAGCTGTGCGTAATTCGTCCAATGTGGTTTGTCCTCCTGGTCCCCAATAATTAAATCAGTTTCGCTAGTGCCGATTACTAATAATATTAACTCAAGGGTTCACAGGATTAGGAAGGCTAGTGACAAATTTTTCGATTAAGGTTGGGATCATTGGTGCGGGTTTAGCCGGGTTAACCTGCGCTCGTCAGTTGTGCGATCGAGGTTATACTGTTAAGCTATTTGATAAGTCTAGAGGCATTGGTGGTCGTTTAGCCACGCGACGGGTTAATCGAGCTAATCAAGAGATTGCTGTGGATCATGGCTTGCCTTTTTTGACTGTTCAGGGGGAAAAAACGGCGGCTTTAATTGATAATCTTCTGAGAGAGAATCTAGTTACTTCTTGGTTTGATTCTAGCTATGTTGCTCCTTCTGGCATCAATAGCGTGGCGAAATTTTTAGCTCAAGGTTTAGAAATTGAACGAGATTTTCTGGTTACTCGTCTGGAAAATCGTCAGGGAAAATGGGTTTTAAACAATAACGGTCAAATTCGGGGAGAGTTTTCGGTGATTGTCCTAGCTATTCCCGCTCCGCAAGCAGCGTTATTGTTAGAAAACTCTCAGATAACTACTATGCCAGAATTGCGATCGATCGTTTACGATCCCTGTTTAACGGTAATGGCGGGTTATGGCGATTCTTTACCCGAACCTTCCCCTTCTCCCGATATCGCTTGGTTAGGACTTGATAGCAGTAAACGGCAATCATCCCCTGATTATGTCTTTGTTGTGCATAGTAGTGGAGATTTTGCGGTTAAATATCTCGATAGCGAGTATTTAGAAGCAGTTAAGCTAGATTTGCTCGCTCGTGCTTCTTTGCCTCTCCCGGATTGGTCTCAGATGCACCGTTGGCGTTATGCTTTAGTCCGTCAGGGTTTAGCTGTACCCTGTTTAAGTGTTAGTAGTCCTTTACCTCTAGTTGCCTGTGGTGATTGGTGTCAAGGGGGAGATTTATCGAGAAATTCTTCCCTAGAAACGGCCTTAACTTCTGGGATAGCGGCGGCTAATCAAGTTCAGCAGCTACTCTCTGAAGAATCTAGAGACAAGTTCAAATTCTTAGGTTAAGCTTAAGTTAACAAAAGGTTAAATATATAATGTAGAAATCCTATACTGGGGGGTTGGTGACAATGGAAAAATTCAATTCTAAAGATAACTTTCTCTACCCTAAAACCAGCTACAGGGGTTTATTCACGCCACAAAATTTGGTTTTTAATGCTAATTTGCAGGAATTCGCCCTGAGAGTCTCTTTTATCGCTGGTTTACACAGTGGGGGAAAACTTACCTCCACGGAAGCTTACGAGAAAATTAACCAGCTTTGGCAAGAGTTGAATACCAGTCGAAAATTCCTGTTAGCTAATCATTTTGAGGATGACGGAGATTGAGAGATGGGGGTTTTTCAGTGAACAGTAAACAGTATCTAAACTGCCACAGTAACAAAAGTGGGTCAAGTAGTTCTTAAAGTTATCTCAGCGCTTTCTCGCCATAGCTGGCAGTATTCTGAGAGAGTGGGACTGGGTAAGTGGCGACTAATTCTGGTTTAGTGGTCAGAATCGAATATTCACAAGACTGGGGATTGTCCATCCGCTCCTGAGCATTGAGGATTTCTAACCCCACCACGTTGCCCGACTGGTCATAATCGAGAATCACCCCCGGACTCTGCTCGTCGCTTTCTGCAATCGGCACATGACTTAAGGTGATTTTGAGAGCATCAACGACTGGATCATAGGTCACTTTCATGGCGTTCTCCAATACTTGCTAATTTTGCTTGTTTTGTAAACTGTCACCACCAGCCAAGGTTCAAGTTCATCACGGACGACCAGACGCAGCAAGTAAATTTTTCCCTTCCCCCAATCAAGCTGGGACTGATAGACCTTCGTGCCATCTGACTGCGGAATCAACTGCTGTGGGCTGACCAGTACTGACTCAACCATTGCCAGAGGAATTTCTCGCTGTTCTATCTGTTCTTGGGCGTGGAGGGACAATTGATAGTTCACGACACAACCTCTTGGCAGGTTATATTATCACACTATTTAACTATCTTGTCAAGGGACAATTGATAGTTCACGACACAGAAACAAGAAGAGCCATACTCTGTCACTTAAAACTCAAATCTGATAACTGATAACTGATAGCTGCACAACTAATTAGTACAAACGCTTACGGGGGCGATAATTAGCCACGGATTCCACTAAACCCAAGGCGATAAAATTGGTTAATAAAGATGAACGTCCATAACTTAACCAGGGTAAAGGAATCCCCGTAATCGGGGCTAATCCCACGGTCATGCTAATATTAAGAATTGCCTGAAAAGCGATCATCGAGAGAACACCGATCGCTATTAAAGAACCAAAGTTTTCTTTAGCAGTATTAGCAATGACTAACAAACGCCAACAAACTAACCAGAAAGCTATTAAAACTAGAATACTGCCGACAAAACCGAGTTCTTCCCCGACTACGGTGAAGATAAAATCGGTGTGTTGTTCGGGAATAAAATTTAATTGGGTTTGGGTGCCTTGGTGTAATCCCCGTCCCAATAATTCTCCGGATCCGATGGCAATGCGGGATTGAATTAATTGATAACCTCCCCCCAAAGGATTTTTTTCTGGGTCAAGAAATAGGGTTAAACGATCTTTTTGATATTCTTTTAATAAACCCCAAAAAACCTCGCCTAATTTACCCACTGCCAGATTAGTTGCCACCACGAGGAAAGTAGATAAAAAACGGTAGGGAAGGGTAAACCAAGCAAGGACAGCGATGATAATTGCTAAAACAATCCAAGCAGGAAAAAGTAAATTAAACAGAAAAACCGATGGGATGGGAGATAAGAGGATAATCATCCAAGGCAGTTTCGCATTAGCCCAGTAAATCATACCTAGGGTAATTGCACCAAAGACTAATCCCGTTCCCAGGTCCGGCTGCGCCATAATTAACACCCAGGGGATGGCAGTGACGGCAAAGACACGAGCGATCGCAAAAAGATTATCGGCGGGACGATGATGTAGGAGGGCTGCCAGGGTGATAATTAAACCTACCTTGGCAAATTCCGACGGTTGCACGTTAAAACTGCCGATATTAATCCAACTTTGCGCCCCATTCGCCGTCACCCCTAGGATAATTACCGCGATTAGGGAGAGATTGGTGAGAAGATAGGTTAACCAGTGCCATTTCAGCAGACTTTCGTAACGACAACGGGCCAGAAATAAAGCGATCGCCACTCCCACGGCTCCGAATAACCAGTGTTGCCACCAATCGAGAGCAGTGGTATGTCTTTCGGCACTACGAATCATTAAACCACCGAAAACGGTTAAAACCGTCACCAAAACGAACAAAAGCCAATCAATTTGGGCTATATCCCGGAAAATGAAGCTAAACTGCTCACTAAAACCGCTTAGTTTCCTACTAACAAGGGACTGTCTTCTCACCATTTCTCTCCCCAAATTTACTAACTATAGGCTGCTACGGATACTTTCGCCGCCACCTGACGAGCGATCGCTGTTAGGGCTTTAGCTGAGGCCGATTCCGGTTGACCCAAAACCACTGGTACACCAGTATCACCACCTTCCCGCAAAGATATTTCTAGGGGAACACATCCCAGTAAAGGAATGCCCAATTCTTGGGAGGTTTTTTCCCCACCACCAGACCCAAATAGATCATAGGAGCGATCGGGCTGATCGGGGGGAATAAAATAACTCATATTTTCCACGATACCCAAAACCCGCGCCCCTAGCTGTTGGAACATTTTCAAACCCCGGCGCGCATCAATTAAAGAAACCGTCTGGGGAGTGGTGACAATCACCGCACCCGCTAGGGGGACTGACTGAATCAGAGTTAATTGTGCGTCCCCGGTGCCGGGAGGCATATCGACGATTAAATAGTCTAAATTGCCCCAATTGACCTGATAGAGAAACTGACGGATAATGCCATTTAACATCGGACCGCGCCAGATTACTGGTTGATCGGGGTTGATCAAAAAGCCCATGGAAACCATTTTGATGCCATGGTTGAAGGCGGGTTCCAATATCTCGCCATTTGCGCCCTGTACGGTCACTTGTGCGTCATTTAAGCCCAACATTGTCGGGGCGTTGGGGCCGTAGATGTCCGCGTCTAATAGCCCCACTTTTGCCCCTAAATGAGCCAAGGCGACGGCGATATTGACAGCCACGGTACTTTTTCCCACACCGCCCTTACCACTGGAAACGGCGATAATATTTTTAACCCCCTCCACGCCTTGGCGATCGGGTAAAGCTTTTTGTTGCGGGGTTTCGGCAGTTACCTCCACGGCGACACTTTCCACCCCGGGCAGCTGTTTAACGGCTTTTTGGCAGTCTTCCACGATAAATTCGCGTAAAGGACAGGCAGGAGTGGTCAAAACTAGGGTAAAGCTAACTTTTCCGCCATCGATCGCCACATTGCGGATCATGTTCAATTCCACTAAGCTTTTTTGCAGTTCCGGATCTTGAACGGGACGTAATACTTCTAAAATCGATGCGGTATCAAGGGACATGGTTTCAGTGTCTCTAGTCAAGTATTGTTCTTATGGTTATTTATCTTAACCTTGATGCCTGCACAGTTATCAGTGGGGAGTGGGGAGTTTTTTGCTGTGAACAGTGAACAGTAATCAGTGAACTGAAAGCTCACATCTGTTCAATGATAACTGATAACTGATAACTGATAACTGATAACCCCCATTCCCCCATATCTCTAGATTACGGTAATAGGATCGCCGACTTTAATTGTACCTGTCTTTTCGGGGATGACATTTTCTCCGAACATAATTCCCCCGGGGAAACTGCGAAAAGTGCTTAAGGTTTTTAGAGGTTCCATCTGAGAATTTCTCCTACCTGTTTCTTGATCGGTGGTGGTGATAATACAGCGACTACAGGGTTTAACCAGAGAATAGGTTATCTCACCAATTACTATTTTTTGCCAACTACTTTCGCTAAAAGCTCGATCGCTACTAATAACAATATTAGGTCGAAAACGATTCATCGGCACGGGTTCAAGTAAGCGCTGATTTAAGTCTTCTAAAGAGGCAGTATTAGTTAATAAAATTGGATAACCATCGGCAAAGCTAACGGGAGTATGATCATTCCCTGCGTACTGAGGATTCGCAGGACGTGGATAATCGGGAGATTGTCGCAATAAACGACAAGGAATGTCGAGAATTTTCTCAAACCATTCGGCGATTTCATCCCCTTGATCCATGGCTATGGTTTGAGATTCCCAGATTTGAACCGCTCTTTTTTCTCCTGTGAAATTAGGCTGGAAAGTCAGGGAATCTTGAGATGTTTTCAGAGAAAATTTATCTCCTGTAATCGTGACAAAAACGGTGGCTAATTGCGGATATTCCCTTTGAGTGATAAATTTACCCTTGCCATTCACTAACATCATTTCTCTGTCCCAGAGTAAACCTTTAGGAGTCACTTCAGCTTGGGATAATTGAATACCTCGACAGGATTTAATCGGGTAGATATAAAGATCAGTAACGTGCATTTTCTTTCAGTAGTTCTACATATTTTTTGGCCACATCTTCCCAAGTCCAGAGATTAATTTTATTGGGAATATCTTCGGGTAATAAACGAGGAATTGGATTGAGGATAAATTGCTCTAAACAGTTGGCTAAACTATCCGCATCTCCCCTAGGATAGAATTGCACTCTTTCGGGACAATTATATAATTCTACCTGTTCTTGAAACACTTCTAAATCGGAAGCGATAACGGGAATACCCTGTAAAATTGCTTCCGCTATTGCTAATCCAAAACCTTCGTATTTTGAAGGAAATACCACACAGGAACAGGTTTGATAATAAAATTGCAAGGTGTCATAGTCTTGATAACCTAATCCCTTGATATGACTATCAAAGATTTCTTTATTTTCCTGATAAAGTCGGGTACATTCTTTGAGATAATCTTGATATTCTTGGGTTTGGGACTGTTGAGACAGTTGCAGATTTCCATTAACTAGATTATCGGTCTCTTTACCGATAAAAACTATTTGAAACTTTAAACTTTTTTTCGCTAGTGTAATTGCTGCTTTCAGTAAAGTCAGATGATCTTTGTAGATACCAAAGGAGGAGGGAAAATAAAAAGTAACTAGCTCGCTTTTGACTAAATCGATCTTGGGATTAGATTCCTCTATAAATCCTGCTAAAGGTACAGGTTTTAACTTATTAGCATAGGTAGCATTGGGAAAAACTTTTAAAACATCGTCTTTAGTTTTTTGGGAAATTGTGAACAGTAGATCGGCCTTATCTAACCATTCTTTTAACGCTTCATTGTAGGGTTCTTGATAGGATTCTGAGTAAGTTAAGGGAGCAAATTGCCAAAAGACATCATAAATAATGCCACTTAAAGTAACGTTCACATTAGGGGGAGAAATCCGATTAGTCATCCCGTACAAACAGTGATCAGCTTGGTAACGCTTGATAATCTGATTGATTCTTGCTTCGATGCGTAAAAGTTCAATTTTACGAGAGAAAAGACGATGAATAGAATTCAGTCTTAGGGTTTTATAAAAATTCGCTAGAATACCATTTAAATAAATTAATTTTGTCTCAAAACTCTTTGGGTAAAAAGTGAAATTTTCGTAAATAAGTTTATCGGAATCAGGCATTAAAGACTTAAAATATTCCATGTCATTCCGAGGGAGGACGATAATAATTTGTTCGACGTATTCTAATAAGCTAGGTATTAAAGAGATAATGACTCTTTCTACTCCTCCTTTGCGATAAAACACGATCGGGATGACAATTTTCATAGATTTCCTTGCCGATAGATGGCAATAAAAAGGTTGATTTTTGACATGAACCCATTATATGATAGGCTCGAATTGTTCTACTGAGTCGAGAAATCGAGTTAAATTGAAGGAACTAAGACTCTATCACCCATCGCCCCTATTTTCCCTCGATCTTGGAGAAAAAGAGTGTCACAAGCTACTCCATCCCTACAATCTAATCTCAAACAATGGCTACGCACCAGCGCACCTTCCCTATTTCAAATTAAACAGCGTTTGAGCGCCCGTCGTTGGCCAAAAAAATCGATCGTTATTTACACAGAAAAATATCGTCCCATGCGTCCGGTAGAAATTTGGCAACGGGGGGCCAGTGGTACACAAGCATCGGTGGCTTTTTTAGCGCAGGAATGGACGAAACGCGGCTATAAAGTGACGATTTTTGGCAATTGTGAGGGTATGGAAGGGGAAGAGGACGGTATTCGTTATGTTAATTATTACCAGATGAATTGGCAGGATCACTTTGAGACATTGGTGATCTCTCGTCATCCCACCTATTGTCGTCCGGGTACCAAGGCAGAACGAATTTTTTTTGATTGGCAAGATATTAAAGTGCCGGCAGCCTCCTATACCCCGGAAATTTTGGCTAGATATGACAAAATTTTCTGTAAAAGCCAATATCAAAGGGATTTACTGGATTTATGTGCCGATAATCAATGTTTGATCGTTCCTAACGGTATCGATACTTCCCTTTTGGCCATAAGTGAGACAGTGCCGGAAACTGAGTATCTTCCCTATCGTCTAGTCTATGCCTCTCGTTACTATCGCGGCCTAGAGTCGATGTTAAAGCATGGCTGGCCGATTATCAAGGCGGAAATTCCCGCAGCCGAATTACATCTTTACTATGGTTTTACTAAACGGGATGACTATAGCGATCGCAGGGAATGGCGCGATAATTTAATCGCTTTGATTAAAGCTAGTCCGGGGGTAGTTGATCGGGGAATGACGGGTTATCGTCAACTAATCGAGGAAAAAGCGCGCTCTGCTATTCATTACTACGGTTGCACCTATCGTGAGATCGATTGTATTTCTGTGCGCGAGTCAGCAGTGGTGGGTTGTCTGCCAGTGGTGACGGATTTTGCTGTTTTTCAAGAAAAGGACTACTGTGTGAAAGTGCCGGGGGAAGTAACCAATCCCGCTACTCAGGAAGCTCTTGCCTGGAAAATTGTCGAATTACTGAAAAATCCCCAGCTTTTAACCCAAGAGCGCCAAAAATGTCGAAAAATTGCCCTAACTGACACTTGGGAGCGATCGGCCGTCGCTTGGTTAGATGCGATTGAAGCTGATGCTTAGATTAGCATTTCCTCTAAAACCCTGGCTACCCTTAGGATTAAGTCTTCGCGATCGGGGGCAGCGATGATTTGCAAACCTAAAGGTAACTGGGATGGACGTTTAATCGGCAAAGAAAGGGCAGGTAAACCGATAAAAGAAAAAGGTTGGGTAAATCTGCCTAAATTGGGTCTAATTAATAGCTCTTGCCCGTCAATAATCATTTTTTCTACTCCTAACGGTGGCGCAACGCAGGGAATCGTCGGGGTGAGGATAATATCGACTTCGGTGAAAATCTCTCGCAGACGATCGCGATACCAACGGCGAAAACGTTGAGCCTGTAAATACCAGCTAGAGGGAATTAATGCTCCTGCCAAGAAGCGATCCCGGGTTGCGGGGTCAAAATCCTCTAATCTGGTCTGTAAACGCGGTAAATGCCAATTTGCTCCTTCTGCAGCGGTAATTATATAGGCGGCTGCCCTGGCGCGGGCGGTTTCGGGAATGGTGATTTTTTTGGTCACTCCTAAACGTTCGGCGATCGCTGTCACCGCCTCGATTACTTCTGGTTCGGCTCCCTGCTGAAAATAATCATCGGCAAGGGCTATTTTTACGCCCTCTAAGCCATTTAAAGGAGCTTTAAGGTTATTTTTGGCAAAAAGACTCCAAATAGCCGCCATATCCGCCACATTTGGGCTAAAAAATCCCGGATGATCCAAACTACTAACGAACAAAAATAAGCCCTGACGGGATACGCGCCCAAAGGTGGGTTTTAGCCCCACCACGCCACAGCAAGCGGCGGGAACCCTCACGGAACCATTAGTATCGGAACCGAGGGCGAGAGGCACTAAATTAGCGGCAACGGCAGCGGCGGAACCGCCGGAGGATCCCCCCGAGATGCGACTAGGATCGAGGGGGTTGGGAGTGGCTCCATAATGGGTATTTTCGGTGACAAAACCGTAGGCGTACTCATCCATATTGGTCGCCCCCACCAAAACTGCCCCGGCTGCTTCTAGGATTTCAATAGCGATCGCATCTTGTCTTGCTGGGGGATTATCCCGATTGATTTTGGAACCTGCTAAAGTGACAATACCCTTGATATCAAAGAGATTTTTGACGGCGAAGGGGACCCCTGCTAAGACACCGACGGGTTCCCCATTGCCGATCGCTTGATCGATTTTTTGGGCTTGGGCGAGCGCTCTGGGGTGTAAAATGTCGGTAAAACAATTTAAATGGCGATTTTTTGCCTCTATCGTCGCTAAAGTCTGGCTAATAACTTCTAAGGCACTGGTTTGACGATTTTGGATCGATCGAGCTAAATTGCACACAGAAATAGTCATGGTTCAAAGCTGAGGGCGCTTTCCCCGTCATCCTCTAAGGGAAATTCTGTCACTAAACTGGCGATTTCTTGCAAGCGTTGCCAGTTTTCAACCACAGAATTTAAATAGCGATCGGGAATGGTTAAATCAAGGATTTTCGCCATGATTATAACGTATTCTTCTGGGTTATTCATAGATTTCGTTCTGGTTGGGGTTAAGGAGATCAAGATTTGCTTGAAAGCGGCGCTCAGGAATAAAATCGACACCTAGTTAAGCTGTGAAAATTGCTAGGATATAAGAGAAAATCTCCTGTAAATACAATAGCTATCCCTAGGGAGGAAGTATAACTTGAATTTGTTCTTGACCCCCGACTCCCCAGCATCATAACCTGAGATATGATCATATAACTGTATATTGAGATATTTTCCCCTCCTTCACCTCCGGATTTAAATTAAACTTATAAGTAGGGAGGCACAATTATTTGTAGGATGGGTTAGCAGTAGCGTAACCCATGCGGGCGTTGGGTTTCATGCTTCAACCCAACCTACGTTCATCTTATATTTAATTCCACCCACCTACTTATATGACCAAAAACAAGAGGTAACAAGTCTCCCCTAGCAAGAGAATGAAAATTAAAAGCTACTAAAGACTGCTGGTAGTCACTGATAACTGATCACTGATAACTGATAACTGATCACTGATAACTGATAACTGAAATGACCATCTTACAAGACGAAAAACTACTCTTTACTCCCGCAATACCTAACAGTGATGCCATTAAAACTATTTTTGCTTTCCCTAATCAGTATTCTGTGGGGATAACCAGTTTAGGATATCAAATTGTTTGGGCAACTTTGTCCCTGCGATCGGATATACAAGTTAGTCGTTTATTTACGGATTTTCAGGAATCTTTACCCCGTTCTCCCGAATTAGTTGGCTTTTCTTTTTCCTGGGAATTAGACTACGTTAATATCCTCTCACTGTTAGAATCTTTAGAAATTCCTTGTCACAGTCATCAACGACAAGATCAGCAGGCGATAATTTTTGGGGGGGGACCAGTTTTAACCGCTAATCCCGAACCTTTTGCCGCTTTTTTTGATGTAATTTTATTGGGAGATGGTGAAAATTTAATTGCTGATTTTATTAATGCCTATCAAGAGGTGAGAAACGCCGATCGCTCGACAAAACTCCGTCATTTAGCCCAGGTTCCGGGGGTGTATGTTCCTAGTTTATACACCGTTAATTATGATAGTCCCGAAGGTGAAATTACGTCAATTATACCCATAGATAATAATGTTCCTGCTTTTGTTAGTAAACAAACCTATCGCAGTAATACTCTTTCAGCTTCTACGGTGGTAACAAAACAAGCGGCATGGGAGAATATTTATATGGTAGAGGTGGTGCGAAGTTGCCCAGAAATGTGCCGTTTTTGTTTAGCTAGTTATCTAACTTTACCCTTTCGTACCGCTAGTTTAGAATCTTTAATTCCTGCCATTGAAAAAGGTTTAAAAGTGACCGATCGCCTCGGTTTATTAGGTGCTTCCGTCAGTCAACATCCTGAATTTGAAACCTTACTTGATTATCTTTTTCAACCACAATTTGAGGGAGTTAGACTCTCGATCGCTTCAGTTAGAACTAATACTGTCACGGAAAAATTAGCCCGAATTTTATCCCAAAGAGACACCAAATCAATTACTATTGCTGTAGAAAGTGGTTCCGATCGCCTACGGGAAATTATCAACAAAAAGTTAGCCAATGATGAAATTATCCAAGCTGCCATTAATGCTAAAGCGGGTGGTTTAAAAGGGATAAAACTCTATGGTATGGTGGGAATACCGGGAGAAGAAGCCGAAGATATCGAGGCGACTATAGAAATGTTAATAGCAGTGAAAAAAGCCGCCTCTGGACTGCGAATATCGTTCGGATGCAGCACCTTTGTGCCTAAATCCCATACTCCTTTTCAGTGGTTTGGAGTTAATAAAATGGCCGAAAAAAGATTAAAATATCTAGAGAAACAATTAGGTAAACAGGGCATAGAATTTCGACCAGAGAGTTATAATTGGTCAGTGATTCAAGCCCTATTATCTAGAGGCGATCACCGCTTGACTTCCCTATTAGAATTAACCCGTGGCTACGGTGATTCTTTAGGCAGTTATAAACGGGCTTTTAAGGAACTAAAAGGACAAATTCCCCCTCTAGATTATTACGTCCATCAGCAATGGCGTTTAGAACAGGTTTTACCCTGGGGTCATTTACACGGTCCTTTATCCTCAAATGTTTTAATAAAACATTTAGAACAATCCCAAACAAAAGGGTAAAATATGGCTAATAAGCTAAGACGCATTTAAACAATGTCTTGACTATCAGACCCAGAATGAGATATTCTATAAAGGTAGGTCAGACAGTGATGCAATTTAGAATTGAATTGGCCAACTATAAATATCGATTGAACCATTAATTAATTTAAGATTAATTGATCAGCCCATGAGCCAGAAAAATGAGACCGTTACCCTGCTTTTAGCCCTGCTGATTACCCTAATATTTTTTGGGGCAGGTGGTTGGTGGTTATACAATCGTTTTCAAGGAAAAAATACCCCAACCAATCTTTCTGAAATCGAGAAAATATCACCAGAGCAAAAATCGGTATCGGCACAAGCAAAATTTAGTCAAGGGGAAAACTTATTAATAGTTGAAGGGGCTTCTTCTGACAAACAAGCTGCTATACAGGCACTCGGGAAAGGAGACTTTCAGCAAGCAGTTTTCCTCCTAGAAAAATCCCTGCAAACTAATCAAAATGATCCGGAAGCTCTCATCTACTTAAATAACGCCCGTATTGGTCAAGCTAAGTCCTATACTATCGCCGTTTCCGTGCCAATTGGGAGCAATGTCAACACCGCCCTAGAAGTTTTACGAGGAGTTGCCCAATCTCAAAATCAAATCAATCAAACCGGAGGAATTAATGGCATTCCTTTAAAAGTTCTCATTGCTGATGATGCTGATAATCCCGCAATTGCTGCTCAAATTGCCCAAAAATTAGCGGCTGACAACAGCATTTTAGGAGTAGTAGGACACACTAGCAGTGACACCTCTTTAGCGGCGGCTGCTATCTATCAAAAAGCGGGATTAGTAATGATTTCCCCCATCAGTACCTCAGTTAAACTCTCCAATTTTGGTGACTATATCTTTCGTTCTGTTCCCAGTGATTTTGTGGCGGCACGGGCATTAGCCGAATCTAGCTTGCAAAAAATTCCTAACGTCAAGGCAGTGGTATTTTTTAACTCCCAAAGTAATTATAGTCAATCCCTAAAATCTGAATTTATCACCGCTTTAGGATTAGGAGGAGGTCAAGTGGTGAGTGAATTTGATCTATCTTCCCTGACTTTTACCCCTTCTAAAAGCCTCCAACAAGCTCAACAAGAGGGAGCAAATCTCATCGCCCTTCTTGGGGATAGTGGTACCCTAGATAAGGCTTTGCAGGTGGTTCAAATCAATGGTCAAAAATTACCGATTGTGGCGGGTGATGACGTTTATAGCCCCAAAACTCTGGATGTAGGCGGAAAAAATGCCTTGGGCATGGTTGTCGCTATCGCTTGGCATTTGGGGGCTAATCCGAACAGTCCTTTTGTGAATAAATCCCGCCAATTGTGGCAAGGAGACGTAAATTGGCGCACTGCTACCGCCTATGACGCTACCCAGGCTTTAATCGCTGGAATTAAGGCAGAATCTAGCCGAGAGGGAGTTCAACAGGCGTTAAGAAGCAGTGATTTTTCTGTGCCTGGGGCGACTAATCCAGTGCGATTTTTACCGTCTGGCGATCGCAATCAATCCGTGCAGTTAGTGGTAGTTAAACCCGGTTCTCGTTCTAGTTTTGGGGTGGATTTTGTGCCAATTTCTCGATAAAATGACAACTAAATCAAGATGACTTATATGTTAGAAACTCCCCCTAAATATTCAGTTCTCGGTTTACCGGTTCATCTTCTCGATAACTACAGTGGTTGGTTAATTGATCGCGCCTATCAAGGTTTTGGTTCCCACGTTGTCACTCTTAATGCAGAAATGGCCATGTTAGGGGAAAATGATGCTAAAGTGGCACAAGTTATTCGAGAAGCAGATTTAGTGATTCCCGACGGTGCCGGGATTGTTATTTACTTAAAATTAAGGGGCAAAAAACAACCCCGCTGCCCCGGTATTGAATTATCAGAATCCTTAATTACTCAGTTAGGAATGCAGGGAGAAAGTTCTCCTATTGCTTTTTTTGGTGGTAAACCGGGGATTACGGAAAAAGCTGCAAGTAATTGGCAAAAAAAGATACCTAATATCCGTATTCTGACTAACCACGGTTATCTATCCTCCGAGGAAATGTCCGATTGGATTGAGGTGTTAAAGGATCAACAACCGCGGTTAATTTTAGTTGGTTTGGGAGTACCCCGACAAGAATATTGGATTAGGGAACATCGCAATCTCTGTCCCCAAGCTATCTGGGTAGGGGTGGGGGGTAGTTTTGATATCTGGTCCGGGACAAAAATCCGCGCCCCTCGCTTTTTCTGTGACAATAATTTAGAGTGGTTATACCGACTTTATCAGGAACCTTGGCGCTGGAAAAGAATGTTAGCTTTACCTAAATTTTTTTGGCGCTCTCTTTTTTATTCCTAGTAATAGTTATCATAAATTCTTTTCAATAAAGGCAATCACTTGCTCTAATCCTTCCCCTGTTTTTAAGTTGGTGAAGATAAAGGGTTTATCCCCGCGCATTTTTTTTGCATCTCTATCCATCACCCCTAAATCTGCCCCCACCATCGGGGCTAAATCTATTTTATTAATTACCAATAAATCCGATTTGGTGATACCCGGTCCACCTTTGCGAGGGATTTTATCTCCGGCTGCCACGTCAATCACATAGATGGTTAAATCTACTAATTCGGGGCTAAAAGTTGCCGCTAAATTGTCACCACCACTTTCCAGAAAAATTAGCTTTAAGTTAGCAAATTTTCTCTCTAACTGTTCAATGGCAACTAAGTTAATTGAGGCATCCTCGCGAATAGCTGTATGGGGACATCCTCCTGTTTCTACTCCTAAAATTCTTTCCGGTGCTAAAGCTTGCGATCGCACTAAAAATTGGGCATCTTCTTGAGTATAAATGTCATTGGTGACTACGGCGATCGGGTATTGATCCCGCAAATTTTTACACAGAGCATCGAGCAGGGCTGTTTTTCCTGAACCCACCGGACCGGCAATTCCCACGCGCAAGCAAGACATAGTTTTTTCGGGAAAAAGTGAAAAGGAAAGGGTTAAAAATTTTGGGGCTATCGGATAGAAAAAAGAGGGGTTCGCAGGGCGACACGGATTCCCATTATAATAAAAGGTTAACACAAATCTGAGAATTTGTCAAGCCCTTTTGCCAACAAATTTGGGAAAATTATCGGCAAAAAGATCACCAAAAGTCAGTGATTTGGTAGCCAAAATCCGTTAACATCTGCCTAAATAGGGGTAAACTTAAACCGATAACATTACTGTGACATCCCTCTAATCTTTCCACGAATAGACCCCCCTTTCCTTCTAAGGCAAAACAGCCGGCACATTTGAGAGGTTCTTCGGTATTAACGTAGGCAATAATTGTTTCATTACTGATATTAGCAAAGTGAACTTTAGTGATACCACAACGAGTCAAAGTTTGGTTATTAACTCGATCGATTAAAGCATGACCTGTATAGAGTGTACCCACCTGACCGCGCATTTTTTGCCAACGTTCGATCGCTTCTGATTTATCCTTGGGTTTGCCATAGACTTCCCCCGCTACTTCTAAGACGGAATCACAACCAAGAATTAATCCTGTATCAAATTGGGGGGCGATCGTTTGTGCTTTACATTGGGCTAAAGTTTGGACAAGATGGAGAGTATCATCAGCGTTAATTGTCGATTCATCAAAGTTACTCACCCGCACAATCGGATCAATTCCCACCATTTGTAAAAGTTTTTTACGCGCAGGAGAAGCGGAAGCAAGAATCAAGGGAATGGACATAAGTTTTAAAGGAAAAAGGAAAAAAGTTAGGTAGGGTGGGTTAGGCAATGACAAATTATGAGACTTAATTATTGATTTATCTATTTACCGTAACCCACCATCAGTTATCAGGTTTTTAGCTATTTCTGCTAAGAATTGGCAGAATTTTCGGGTGGTAAATAACGCTCTAAAATCTCAACCATGCGGGATTGTCTTTCTTCATTGTCAAATCGATTGTAAAAATCCGACTGAACCTCATAAAAATCTGACATCGATCGAGTTAATTGTCCTAGCAGTTGATCAAGTCCCCGTCTGTCTTTTTCCCATTCTTTTTTAGACTCAGCAAGACTATTAGTTAACGCTTCGATCGATTTGGCGTTAGAATTAGCGATCGCTCTAGTTTCTTTTAATCCCTGATTGGTTTCCTGTAATCCTAATTTAATCTCCTGTAGTCCTAATTTAATCTCCTGTAGTCCTGATTTAATCTCCCGTAGTTCTGTTAGGGTAGTTTCAGCAAGAGATTCCAGTCTATCTAGTCTATTTTCTTCCGAGTTACTCATATTCAGTTACCAGTTACCAGTTACCAGTTACCAGTTACCAGTTACCAGTTACCAGTTACCAGTTATTAGATTTGAGTTTTAAGTGACAGTATTAAATAGAAGTTTCCTCCTGTCTTTTCACTGTTTACTGATTACTGATTACTGATTACTGATTAAGTAAGTATTTTATCTTTAATTGTAACCGGCTACCTAGTTGATGATAGGTGGTGCGTTACGACGGATTTTTACCTTTAAGTCAAAACAGGAATTTTGGCCGTCTAACGCACCCTACATTTTACTATTGCCTATTGCCAGTGGTGCGTTACGACCGATTGTTACCTTTAAGTCAAAACAGGAATTTTGGCCGTCTAACGCACCCTACGTTTTACTATTGCCTATTGCCAGTGGTGCGTTACGACGGATTGTTACCTTTAAGTCAAAACAGGAATTTTGGCCGTCTAACGCACCCTACATTTTACTATTGCCTGACATTTAACTAACCGAGAAAGAATCAACGATAGTTTCAAAGAGTTCTTGAATTTGCGTCCAACGTTTTTGGGAAGTGGAAAGATTAAAAGAATAGAGTTTATGATTATTAACCGTGACGCTGGCCAGATTATGACGTTCTTGGCCGTTGGGTAATTTAACTTGATATTCGAGGATATAATAATCTTGGCCGTCGATTTGATGGGATTCTGAGCGAATTAATTCTACTTCCTTATCGAGATTGGGGTTAAGACTGTTATTTTTCAGGAGACGATAGCCAACTTCCGAGGGGGTCCCTAAATCTGTTAAGGTTTTATTGTCGGGGACGGGGTTGATAATAACGCTTAAATTTTCGCTCGTTTCGATCAGGTCATGGAAAACCACATCTACTCCCGCAACTTTTTTCACATCCACCTGCGTCCAACCCTTAGGATACAAGAATTGATAGCCTTGGCTGCCACTGGTGTATCCTTGCAGTCCAGCGATGGGAGTTGTACAACTGGTTAAGAGGAGGGTGGTAATTAGAAGGAAAGTCGCCAAAAGAGATTTAATCATGATATTTTGACCTGTAAGTAGGGCTGTTTAATTTTACCTTGAATTGTTTAGGTGAACGGATTATGAAAATTAAGAAAAAATTGACAATTATTATCGCTATAGCCACTTTTTTACTGACTATCTCTCCCCTAAGCGCTCAAACTACCGCTAACCCCGTGAAAGCTGTAGAATTTTATAATCGGGGGGTGGATCGTTTAACCGCAGGGGATTATTCAGGTGCGATCGCAGATTTTACTCAAGCTCTACAATTAGAACCGAAGGATGCCGATGCTTATTATAATCGCGGCTATGCGGAGTTAGTTCTCGGCCAGTACGAGCGAGCGATCGCAGATTATACCCAGGCCTTGACAATCAACCCCAATTATGTTAATGCTCTCGGTAATCGTTGTTATGTGCATTATCTGACGAAAAAATACGAGGCAGCCGTGGAAGATTGCACAAAAGCGATTACTTTAAACGGAAATTTTGCTGATTTCTTTATTTATCGCGGTAATGCTAAGGATGACTTAGGTAAACACCTAGAAGCGATCGAGGATTACACAAAAGCTTTGAGTTTACAGGGAACTAGAGGACAGGATCGCATTTTCTATAATCGCGCCTTGGCCTATAACCGAGCCGGACAGCAGGAAATGGCTTTAAGGGACTACAATGAGAGTCTGAAAATCAATGCTAATTTTGCCGAAGCTTACCACAATCGGGGTTTGACCTATTATAAATTGGGAAACAGGGAAAAAGCGATCGCTGATTTAGAGGCAGCGGTCCGTCTAGCGTTATCTCAGGGTAAACAGGGTACTGCGACTAAGTCTCAGTCAGCAGTGGCATTAATTCAGGGTCAAAAGCCTTAAAATAGGGAGTAGTTGTGATGTTAGCGTTAAAGAGGAGTGAAAGAGGCTAAATCGCAACTACGAGGGACTAAATTTTAGCCAGCTTGAGATGCGTAAAAAGCGACGGCTAACAGTCCACCGACAAGTGTGATCGCTGCAACACCCCAGAAAATATAATTACGTTGTTCCGATTTAGTGGGGGGATCCGCTTGATAAACTTTCGGTTCGGCGGCGAAATTATTTAAGCGTCCACCTTCTTCGTTTGTATAAGGCATAATCAAAACCTCGAATATGACAATTTTTCAGGAAAAAAATCCTCTTATTACAATAGTACAACAGATTAGTAACCGAGTCGGGGATATTGGAAATTCTCATGGGGATAACAATTCTTAGTCTTGGGATAACTGCTGGACTCTGCTATTTTTATTGGCGATCGCATTTTCAGGAATTGAAACTGCGAAAACAAGTTTAAAAAGGCTAATCATACTAAATCCGTTTTTAATACTATGATTAACTCCCACGTTATGGATTGTTTTTCCCTGCTCCCTGCTCCGGCGCTCCCCACTCTCCTATACCTTTTAAACATAATTTAGTATTAGGTGTTGGGATAGGGGGAGGTGGTTGCGTTAATGTTAGTTGCTGTATCTAATAACACTGGAAAAAAACTATAGATGAATTCTCCCTATGCAGATGTCTCTCCTAGTAATTGGTTATCTATCACCCAAGGACTTGTGGAAAGACATCCCCTATCTACCGATGCAATTGTTGATGTTGTTTTAACATCTTGGCAATCAATTTTTAATTCTCAGTTAGGTGCAAAAGGTTTTAGAATTGGTAGGGATATCTTCCCTAAACCTCAAATTATGGGTTTTCTACTTCATGAGTTAATTCCTTTAGAACTAAAAGCAAAATATCCCGATCTCTGGAGAGGAGATATCAGTATATCTGATAAAGATATTGTCTATATACCTGATGACTTTTTTTCAATTGAAGTCAAAACCTCCTCTGATCCTAAACATATATATGGCAATAGAAGCTATGCTCAAAATTCTAATAACAGCAAAAAAGGTAAGTCTGGATACTATTTAGCAGTTAACTTTGAGAAGTTTTCTAATACTACTAATCCTCAGATTAAACTAATTCGTTTCGGTTGGATTGATTCTGGGGATTGGATTGGACAAAAGGCAGCTACAGGTCAACAATCGCGTCTTTCCTCTGACGTAGAAAATTATAAATTACTCCAATTGTATCGAAAAATCTAGAATAATGATCCTTGAATATAAGTATTGCTTCTTTCTTTTTTAAATCTTTTAAATCTCTCTGCAGCTATCTCGCAATAGTCTTGTCGAATTTCAAAACCTACAAAAATTCTTCCTAATCCCAAGGCCGCTATTCCCGTGGAACAAGAACCAGCAAAGGGATCAAGAATTATTTCTACGGGATTAGATGAAGCTTGTATAATTCTCTCGACAATTGCTAAAGGAAATTGTGCGGGATGTCCGGTTCTTTCCTTAGAACTGCGCTTTTCTCCTGTAGTGACTTTAGGAACTTCCCACACATCAGAAGGATTTTTACCGAGGGGATTACAACGATATTTACCATTTTTCTTTTGATTGGGATACTTAACGTTAGGGTCACGAATATTATCTAAGTTAAAAGTATATTCTTGGCAATTTTTGAGATAAAAAAGCCATTTTTCATTGCGAGGACTAAGACGATTTTTTGTAGAAACACCTGCACCATATTTCCAGACAATTTCTTGTAAAAGATAAAAAGGAGACTTATCCCAAAGAAGATAGGGAATCGGAACACATAATCCCTTTTCTGGTACTTCTAAATAACCAACATTTAGCCAAAAAGCACCGTTATCTTGAGTAATCTGATAAATTTGACTCAGCCAATTAGCACACCAATCAACATAGTCATTGATTGAAAGAACTCGTTCATATTCTTTGCCAATATTATAAGGTGGTGATGTAACAGTGAGGTCAATTTTTATGTCACTATGAGATAGTTTAGACAAACAGTCTGTGGCATCTCCTTGATAAAGAATAAAGCCGTTGTCCGAGTAAAAAGGTTGACCAAGATGACTAACCAGAATTTCTTTAAGAAAATTAAATTTGTTGGCTCTATCTTTTTCTAACTCTGGAGAAAATGGCTGTAGTAAGGAGGAAGGAGCAATCTGAGTTGATTGATGATCAACAATTCCCTCTGCTAGATAAGAGTTTTGTTCCTTACTGGCAATTGGACGAGACTCATCTTCCCTAGACGATAGTTTTTTTTGTTTCCGCTGGGACTCTACAACCATAATCTCAAAGGACAGGTAAGTATTTTGATAGTTTCAATTATGCCCTTATTTTACCAAAATATCACTGGAGTTGTGCTTAATTTAATAACTTTTGTAATCATTCTCCTTCCCTGACCCCGGGTGAGGGGTAGAACCCCACCAAGAGTTAAAGATTGACTGATAAAGCAGCGAGTTTTCCTTGAAAAATCTCCACCGAAAATTGTCCCTAAAATGGTGGTAAATAACCCATGGCATTTTTGACTCGATCAAGAGTTTGATTGGCTACCGCTTCTGCTTTGAGACGACCTTGACGTAAAACCGTGGCTAAATAATCTTTATCCTCTCTAATTTCGGCGTATTTTTCCTGAATAGGTTTCAGAGATTCTATGGTAACTTCTGTTAACATCGGTTTAAATTGTCCCCAACCTAAATCGGCACATTCTCCCCCGACTACCTCTTTACTTTTTCCCGATAAAATGCTATAGAGAGTTAATAAATTATGGCATTCGGGCCGTTCCGGATCATCGAAAGTTAAACCCTTAACTAGATCGGTTTTACAGCGTTTAATTTTCTTGGCAATGACATCGGGAGTATCGAGAATATTAATCCGACTCATCTCGGAAGGATCGGATTTAGACATTTTATTCCGGCCATCGGTTAAACTCATCACCCGCGCTCCTTCTTTACGGATCATTGGATCGGGGAGTTTTAAAATTGGTTGTTTCGGTTTAGCAAAAAGATGATTAATTCTAACGGCTATATCGCGGGTTAATTCTAAATGTTGTTTTTGATCTTCTCCCACGGGTACTTTATCGGCATCGTAGAGTAGGATATCGGCAGCCATCAGCACGGGATAATCGAGTAAACCTGTGCCAACATTTTCCCCCTGTTTAATCGCTTTTTCTTTAAATTGAATCATATCGGTTAACCAATTTAAAGGGGTGATACAATTCAATAACCAAGTTAATTCTGTATGAGCTTTAACGTGGGATTGGACAAAGATAGTTGCATATTCTAAATCAATTCCGCAGGCTAAATATAAAGCGGCAATTGCTAAAGTATCCTCCGCAAGAGTGGCGGGATTGTGGGGAACGGTGATCGCGTGTAAATCGACCACACAAAAGAAATTATCGTAGTCTTTTTGTCCCTCCACCCAATTGCGGATCGCACCGAGATAATTGCCTAAATGTAAATTGCCGGTTGGTTGCACACCAGATAAGATTCTTTGTTTACCCATAACTCATGCGATCGCTTTTTATCATGATTTCATTGTATCAGTTTTTGCGGCTAATTTCATCCTAAATCCAATTGGGAAAAATCATTCTCAGATAATAATCCCGCACTGACAGGGGAATGCCTAAATAGATTGGTAGCCAATGGATAAAAGCAAAAATTATCAAAATTATCAGCGAGCGCGAGCCATTTTTATAAATAGGACTGGAACTTTCTAAACCATCGGCTAAGAGCCAAGCTAGAGCAATCCAAGTGAAGCTATAGGCAGCCATATAATGATAGAGAAAGGTACAGCGACTAATTTTTAACCAGGGTAGCAGATTAGCAATATAGTTACAGATCAGATAGGCGGAAATTACTCGCTCTTTTCGGTTAAATAATCGACTAAAAACTACTAAAATCGCTATCGTAGAAAACCACCATAAAAACGGATTCCCCATAGCATGAACATCATAAATTTTATCACCTACTTTCTTAAAATAATAAGCCACAGGTCGCCCCATTACTAACCAACTATACCAGGGAGAACAATAGGGATGAACATCAGATTGATTACCCTTTATTCTCTGATGAAACGACCAAATTTCTTGATGTACTTGCCAAAAATTATATTGATGGTTGACGAGAAGATGCGGTATCCACAGCAAACTATAGGTAACTAGGGGAAAGACAATTAAGGCGATAAAAATGTACTCTAATCTCAGGTTAGTTACCTTTGTCCAAAGATTATCTTTTGACTGCTCTTGATTCAATAATTTTATTAACCAAGCAATACCGATAAAAATAAATATTCCCAGTAAGAATCCTAAGCCATTCCATTTAATATTTGCCGCTAAACCGAAAGAAACTCCCGATAATAATAACCAATTGAGTTTTGAATTTTTCTGGAGTGCTAATAAAAAAAATAATTGTCCGGACAAACCGAAGAAAATTAAGTAAATATTATTGAGAGCATAGCGGGATTCCACCAGAAATAATCCGTCTAAACTAGCGAGAAAAGTTGTGATTAAAAATACAGTTTTTCTCTGGGTTAATTGATAAGCAATTGCGCCAATAATTAGGGGAATAAAAGAACCAGTGAAAGCATTTAACCAGCGATAACTCAAAGTTGAGCGCAGGGAACCCGTTAAATTATTAATTGTTTCAGGATCGGCAGGAAAGTGGGAACCAATCCAGATACTAATAGCAATTAAATATTGACTTAATGGTGGATGAGACTGGAAAAAATTTTTACCGATTAGATATTCATTGCCGTATTTGGCATAATAAACTTCATCGAAAACAAGAGTATTAAACTGACTGAGATTCCAGAATCTTATTCCTAGAGAAAATACAAATATCCCTAGGATAGATAGGTTAAATTTTACTTGAGAACTCATGGAAAGATAATAGTTATGATAACTGGGAATTTTCTGTTAAACGCAAGCGAAATTCTTTGACAGCCAAACGGGGATTAGGATGGTGGACGTATGCGGCTAATAATTCTAAATTTAAATCCGGTAATAAAGCACTTTTAGGGATTAAAATATATCCGCCATTCTCTTGCAAAGAATAGATTTTTAACTGATTATCTTGCCAAAACCAAACCTCTTGAGTTCCCAATCTTTGATAAACTTCTAAAACTTTCAGGCTGCCACTGGTTAAAATTATTTCTATCGCCAAATCAGGAAACTCTTTTTCTGTAAATAAACAAAAACATTTGTCAGGTTCTTTTCCCGCTTCTTTTTCCTGTTTTCGCAACGTGGTGGAACCTAATCCCCAGAAATCAATTTCAGCATATTCTAAATAAGCTTCCACCAATCTACCGATATCTTCTTTGCTAACTTCATGACGACGACTAGGAGCCATAATTTCTACCATTCCATCTAGGTAAGTGATGCGATAACTCGAACTATCTTCTAAATGTTTTAAGAGGGTTTCGTACTGTTGCCAATTAACCCCAGAAATTAACATTCTTTGTTCAGGATCATTAGCTTTTAACTCGAAACCTTCTAATCCTTGTAACCGAATCGTAGTCATCATAAAATTAATTACCTCATCTATTTTACTTAATTACTCAGGAAGACTTATTTTGATTTCTTCTGGCGTTAATTTTAGCGCGTAAAATCCTAACTTTATAGGGATCGGCATCTTTTCGCCATAGTATCTGATAGCCTTTGATTGTAGCACAATTCTCCTCTAAACATTTTTGCCAACCCTGTAAACGTTCGATCGCTTTTCGATCTTCTAACAATCCCCAATCCTTTTCTAATTTAGTTAAGCGAACCAATTTATCATAGTTGGGATAATCAGCCGTTACTAAAAGCTCTTTTTCGTGTAAAATTGGCGGATTAGGACTATCCCGATAATCGCGAAAACTAAAATCAGCCGAACCTAAATATACATCCATGCTAGTAGCTAAAATCGGATGGATTTCTGTCTCAAAATTAGGGTAATAGAGATAGGAAATTTTGGGTTGACGAAAGGATAAACGAATAACGTTAGCATTTTCTAGCCGTCCGATAGTTTGACTAGCACAACCTTCATATAAGCGTAATAACATCGGTAATTTTTCCAGAATGCTAATATGAATAGTTAGGGAATAACGGGAAAGTTTACCTAAAGAACTATTTTCACAAGTACGAGTGATCGCTGCCAAATTTCCCGCACTTATTAACACTTCTTCTGCTAAAGCGCAAGCATTGCGATAACTGCCAAATAAAGCTTTAAAATCGGCACGGGTAGCGGGGGATAATTCCCGTACTTTCGGACAGTGGCTAAATTGACTTAAAGCTAAATAAAGTAAAAGATCGGCGCGTCTTTTGTCGGCAATTATCTCCCATTCTTCCCCTTCTGTTACTTGTAGAATTACTTGAAAAGCGCGTCTAAAAGTGCCAAATTCTGCCTTAATTTCTTCCTCTTGTAATAATTCTCCCGCAACAGGTAAACGTCCCTGCTCGGTATAAAATTCCATCAGGGGAGTTAATAAATCTTCGTAATCTTCAAAGCGTTTGAGATGGGTTTTAATTTTAGGAGTGGTAGTGCGGGAACGACATCTGGATAAACGAAAAGTTTCGGCTTTTTCTTCCTCTCGAAAAACTAGATAAATTCCTAAAGTTATTGGAATAGAATCAACCCCCAAAGTGTTATCAATATACTGTTTTAGTTCTTCCTGTTGATAGTATTTTTGAAAGGTATTGCGACGAGTTATAATTCCATCTTCATAAGCCATTAAACCCCGTTCACTATCATCAATTATAATCTGTGCCGAAACGATTAAAACTTGACGGGTTAATTGCCAAGCTTTTAATAAAGCTTCTTGTCGTTCTTCGGCGGATTCAATAACATTAATTACATAGCCTAAATTAACAATATCAGATTCAATTAAAGGACTATCGGGACGATAATAAGGATCCCAACCTTCACTTTGATAACCCTGTTCAGCTATGCGTTCTATATCACCTCCATAACCACAACCGTAATCAAAAAAAGTGGTTTCAGGAAGGAATAATCCCGCCGCTAATGCTAATCTTGTCGGACGAGAAAGGGTTTTGCGAACAAGAGCGGCTTTGTGGCGCTCAATTATTATCGATTTTTCCCTTTGTCCCTCTAGATTACAAACTAAATAATCTCCTGCAAAATCAAGGTGATGCTTTCTTAAAAGCCTTTGCCATTCCTGTTTAGTACCGATGGGATAAGAACTGTTTAAAAGTCCTAAAGCACTCTCGATTTTTGTGAGATGCTCGAATTCTTCATAAAGAGGATAGTCCCTAGTAACAAAAGTTTCTTTTCGGTGTAAAATGGGCGGATTATCAGCATTTTGATAATTCCATTCACTTAAGAATAATGTCTCCATATCCACCACTAAACTTTTAGTTAAAACTGGGTGAGGTTCTCGATCAAAATCGGGATAAAAAAGATAGGATATTTTCGGTTTATCGGTGCTAAATTTAATTATTGTTGCCTCAGATAAATGCTGATTAATTCTTGCTTGTTGTTCGTAATTCTGGAGAATACTATCCAGTTGATGTAATGCTTCTCGGTGAACATAAAGCGCCCCCGGTAATAGTTTACCGATGGGACTAACTTGACACAGTTGCACGATTGCGGTAAAATTCTCAGCCATGGCAATTAATCTGTCTAATAACAAATTCTAGAGACAGAAAAAACTAAATAAATCTAGTTAAATGAACCCGATAGCGCTCTTTTTTTGTCATAGTAACCTCACCCACTTCTAGACGACCTTTTCCCCGAAAAGAAATCAAATCACCGGTTTTAACATTATAACTAGATTGACTGATATCTTTCCAGTTAACTCGCACATCCCCGGCGCTAATTGCCTCGGCCATTTTGCTGCGAGAAATGCCAAAACCCGCCGAGGCGATCGCATCTAAACGTAAGGAAGCTTCCACAGTATTAATTTCTTTTTTTTGCGGTGGTCTAACTTTTAATTCCGTCAAAGGAATCGGGCTAGTTTTCACGGGAACCGAACGCACTTGTCGCAAATTAGCAGATAAAAAATCTGCCAATTCAGGCACTACAATCGCCTGCGCTCCTCGCTCACCTAAAACGATTATATCGCCGACTTTTTCCCGAACGATACCCGTCCCCAACATCGCCCCTAAAAAATCCCGGTGGTTAGCGGTATCAAAAAGAAAATTACCGGCAATATCAAGGACAGATAGGGGAATATCTGTTACTGCCAAAGGTAAATCAACTCTAGCAATACCGAGACGCTGTCTTTCTGCTTGGGGATAACCGCCCCATTTTTCCATTGACACATCGGTTAAACGCTGAAAAACTCGTTCTACTTCCGCTAAAACCGCAGGAGAAAGAAAGTCTGTCACCGTCACTTCCCAAGTCTTAATTGCTTGTTCGGCTTTATCAATAACTTTCGCTATCTCCTCGCGGTTCTCGACACCCTTTAGTAATTCTTCTCTTGGTAACATTGTTTTCTGGTAATTAATCAAAAATTCTTAGGAAAAAATCAAATGACCGATAACTTATTCCTAATAACCGTTCACTGTTCTAGGGCGTATCCTTGCAGATTTTCGGGGTTAAATTGACGCAGGATAAGAGTCGCTTGATTTTTCAGGTTTTCGGAACCCTGCACGACAATAATATATTTTCCAGCGCCGAGACGATTACGATAGGGAAGTGCATCGCCACTGCCGGACGATAAACCCACGCCACCACCGACGAAAATACTGCCCATCGCACCTCCAATCGCCCCAGCAATGCCGCCCACGATATGATTGCCCGGTTCTCCCGCCCAATCAAAGGTATGCAATCCCGTAATCAGGTTAAAAAGGTAGCCACCGGCAAAACCGAAGGGAATTAGCCAAAAAGCCATGAGAGTAGCCCGTTTTTTGGCTTGTTGGAAGGGATCGATCCAACCGAACTCATCAGCACTTTTATAGCCGCGACCGAGAATAGTCACTTGAGATTGGGGAATTCCCGCTTTTTCCAGGGCAACGGCAGCTTCTTCTGCTTGAATGCGATCAGCTAACACGGCAATGAGATAATTCATATTCTCCAACTTTTCAGGCTATCTTCATCTCCCATTGTAAGGATTTTGGGTACGCAAAAGCCGATCGAGGGAGAAAATATTAAAGGGTATGCGTTAGTCAATCTTGGATAGGATTGATTATTATGGAAGTATTAGCAATAAAAGGAATTCCCTTATTTTGGTTATTTCTGGCACTGATTGACCATAAAGATAAAGGAAGATGTTTGTCCTCTTTAAGGACATTTTTTTCACCAAAAAGAAAGCCCCATTCTGGCTCAACATAGAAAAGAACATCATATCTTTTCAGCGCCACAGCTACACTCACTACTATAGGCCAATTATCATAATTAACAAGAAGTTTTTTCGGGTTATTGCCATTAGGATCAGACTGTAAAGCTTGACTCACTTGTGTCATTATTTGAATGTTATCCCGGTTCACTACTGACGTAAAAACTAAAAAAGAGGTTAGAGTTCCTGAAATGATAGCTAGTCTTAAGGAATGATTGAGGGAAAATTTTATCTGGGAAGCAAATCTACCAGCAAAAATCAGCAGGATGCAGTAAGGAATTGAAAAGATATAAAACCCGTTGAAGTTAAACATCTGCCCATCTTAGACCTCCTGCAAAAGTCTTATTCAGCTACTTGATTATAGCCTAAAGCAAGTTCGTAGTTGTAAATGCCAGCGATTAAATTAAATCTCAGACCAAAACGTCGTCTCCGATTCCTGTA
>SFAU01000227.1 GCA_007096045.1 Microcystis novacekii Mn_MB_F_20050700_S1
ATGATTTTAGTGCATTAAAGAGGGCAAGAATGTATGCTCCTGTGGGTACACCCCTTGATGAAATTATTCGTACTTATTGTGTCGCCTAGTGTCTCGTTCTTATTTGAAATAACTATATTCGTTCTCGTTCTTGGAGACTCTGCCCGATGAAGTCCTGTTCACTTTGGCTAATATCTTCTGGGCGTTGCTTCAGTTTCTCTTCCGCCTCCGCCAACGCCGCCCCCCGCAACAATGAGCCTTCATCGCGTTGCGTCTGCTGCCATTGCCCCATCGCTCCCCGCAAACGCTCCTGCCAAGCGCGAAAAACCCTGTCTGTGTCCAGACTGATATTTTGGGTGATAATTTGTTGTCCACCGGGCTGTTCTTGGAGCTTGTCTAGTAAATCTTGGGCTAATTTAGTGATTTCATGATCTTTATCAACCCCCGCTTCGACAATTTTATCTTTTAACAAACCTTCATCTTTCTTGATATCCTCTGGTTTTGCCTCTACCATTGCCTGTGCCAAAGCATCATTAGCAAACTTACGCTTAATCAAGGTTTTCAAACCTTGATATGTATCTTTAACGCCTTTTTCCACCGTATCTTTAGCCGCAGCAACCGCACCAGCAGTCAAGGCGGTGACAATCAGAGAAATTGGTTCCATTGTTTGATACTCCCAATAAAATATTGCTGATTCAATCTTAGATCAAATCAGTTTTTAATAGTAAGCCAAACCGCAATCAGCTAGAGAACTGGAATTTTACGACCAAGGCACTAAGCCTTAAAATTATTGCTATGCAAGGCTCGTAGCTGAAAAAGCCAAACAAGGGTTTTCCCTGTGGATGGGGTTTATCAGTTATCAGATTTGAGTTTTCAATTCACTGTTTACTGTTTACTGAACAATGAAAAAAGCTCCCTGATTATCGCCGATGATACCAACGGGTAAATAATTTTTCTAACTCCACCCAAACGAATAACAAGGAACTAAATCCCAAACAGATTAATAATTCTTCTGTAGTTAAAAATTGAGTGCCGAAAAAATCCCGCAGAGCAGGAACATAGATTAACATCAGTTGAAAAATTGTCGTCAGGGTTACTGCTACCCAGAGATAGGGATTAGTCAAAGGATTCATTTCTATGGTAAGATGATCGCTTGATCGCACGGAAATGGCATGACCCATTTGAGCTAAACAGAGAGTAGTAAAAACCATAGTTTTCCATGAACCAGTATTACCAAAAAGCGGATCTAAGCGCACAGCGATCAACATTTGAGTGATATTAATAATCGAAAAAATAATCCCAATTCTCACGATATAACTGCCCAAACCGCGAGCAAAAATACTTTCTTGGGGACTAAAGGGAGGGCGACGCATAATATTAGGAGAAGGGGGTTCCACTGCTAAAGCTAAAGCAGGTAAACCATCAGTAACTAAATTCATCCAGAGAATTTGTAGGGGAGTGAGAGGAGTAACTAAACCCAAAAGAGGCGAAGCAGCGATAGTAATTACTTCCCCGATATTACTGCCGAGAATATATTTAATAAAACTGCGAATATTGTTATAAACCACTCGCCCTTCTTCCGTGGCGGCGACGATGGTGGCAAAATTATCATCAAGGAGAATCATATCACTAGCCTCTTTGGTGACATCGGTGCCGGCGATTCCCATGGCAATACCGATATCTGCTTGTTTCAAGGCCGGAGCATCATTCACCCCATCTCCGGTCATAGCAACAAATTTACCCTTTTTTTGTAAGGCGCGGACAATAGTTAATTTATGTTCGGGGGAAACACGGGCATAGATGTTAGTTTTGTCAATGAGGTTTTCTAGCTGAATTGGTGATAATTTATCTAATTCTCGCCCTGAGATGACTAAAGCTCCCGCTTGGGCAATACCAAGACTTTTAGCCACCGCTAGAGCGGTTAATTGATGATCGCCGGTGATCATGATCGGACGGATTCCCGCTTCTCGACACCTAGTCACGGCGATTTGTACCTCTGGTCGCGCTGCGTCGATCATACCGACCATTCCTAACCAAATTAGCTCATCTTCGCTGATTTCAGTTAATTCTGGTGGATAAATCAGGTTTTTGTATGCCAATCCTAAGACTCGCAAACCCCTGTTAGCCATAGCATTGTTAGCGACTAAGACTTTTTCTTTTTCCCTATCCCCAAAAGGAAGACTTTCTAATCCCGATTGATAGGAGAGACATTGTTCAAGGATTAATTCCGGGGAACCTTTGGTAAATAGTACGGGATTGACTCCTTGACAAATGACCGACATTCGCTTTCTTTGGGAAGAAAAGGGGATTTCAGCGATTCTAGGGAACTCTTGCTTGGTTAGGGATAAATTTAAGCCCGCTTTCGCCCCTAAAACTAATAAAGCTCCTTCCGTGGGATCGCCTAAAATGCGATCGTGACCGTTATCGAGGTTTAAACTGGCATCGTTGCAGAGGACACTGGCAATTAAGAGATGATGTAATTCTAGATCGGTTTTGGGATCGATCGCCCGTTGCTCGGAGTCTAAAAATTGTCCTTTTGGGCTATATCCTTCCCCAGTAACGGAAAAACTGTGATTAACTGTCTCTATCTCCCGTACAATCATTTTATTTTCCGTTAGCGTCCCAGTTTTATCGGAACAGATCACATTAACGGAACCGAGGGTTTCTACTGCCGGCAGTTTGCGAATCAAGGCCTGACGTTTGACCATGCGTTGAGTACCTAGGGCGAGAGTCAGGGTGATAACTGCGGGTAATCCTTCGGGAACGACGGCTACTGCCATACTAAGGGAAACTTCGATCAATTCCTCTAGGGCCGACCAACCGGCACTGATCAGGCCGACGGTAATAGTCAGGGCAACTAGAATCAGAGAACCAGCGACAAGGACATTACCCAAGTGAGTCATTCTTTTTTGGAGAGGAGTGGGTTCATTGCCGACTGTTGCTAACATTTGAGCGATTTTGCCTAATTCCGTGGTCATTCCCGTATTGGTAACGATGACCTTGGCCCGGCCTTGCAGTACCTCTGTTCCAGTAAAGACAAAATTTAAGCGATCGCTAAGAGGAGTATCCCTGTCTAGGGGGTCAATGGAGGCGGATTTGTTAACACTATTTGCCTCTCCTGTCAAGGCCGATTCGCGAATTTGCAGGTTAAAAGCTTCGATAATTTGGCCGTCGGCACTGATTTGGGTTCCCGCTTCAATCAGCATGATGTCCCCGGGGACGAGATTAACCGCATCTATTTCTCTGCGTTGACCCTCGCGGATAACATTAACTTGGGGAGAGGAAAGTTTTTTTAAAGCGGCCAGAGCTTTTTCGGCGCGACTTTCTTGCAGATAGCCGAGGATACCATTGAGGATGACAATTGTTAAAATAGCGATCGTATCTTTGAAGGGAACACCAATTTTAGCCAGATGACCGCGCTGTAATGCCAGTAAATCTAGTCCCCCGGAAATTATGGCCACGGCAATTAAGAGCAGGAGCATAATATTGGTAAACTGACCCAAGAGAATTTGCCAATTACTGCGCCCTGGACGTTCTTTTAGTTCATTTTTGCCATAATATTTAATTCTTTCGGCGATTTGCTCCCTATTGAGGCCATTAACAGCGGAACTACCGAGGATAGATAGGGTGGTTTCCACTGGATAGGTATGCCAAGGTTGTTGCAAGTTAACGCTAGAATGGGCAGAATAGTCGGCATTAGCGGCCATGACAAGTGAAGATAGTTGATCTAGATAGATCTTAGCCCTTTCTTTCCCCGGTCACAGGAAAAAACAAATGCTTAAACTGCCTCTCCCTGCTCATAGACAGTCTTAACGAGTAATGTAGATAAGTAGCTGGTTATAATTAAATTGAAGATAGATCCCCCCTTAATCCCCCCTTGATAAGGGGGGTGTCTGAAAGTTTTTAACATCTACCTACTTAGTCAATAGCTTAGTAGGGCAAAGTAAACCAAAATTGTGAACCTTTTTCGTCATTATTCATAATGCCAATTTCGCCCCCGTGAGCATGGATAATTTGACGACATAGATATAAACCTAGTCCTAAACTAATCTGATTATTATTATTGCCTCGTTGATAGCGATCAAATAATTGTTTTCTCTGGGTTTCGCTAATTCCTACCCCATTATCGGCAATAGTACACCGGAGATAATTGACCTCTGCTGTAGCTGATAAAGTGATAATTATTCCTTGAGGATTGTGTTTAAGGGCATTGGCTAATAAATTCTCAAAAACTCGCCAGAGATGGTGAGCATCGGCATTAACTAAGGGTAAATTGGGGGAAAAGTTATTAATTAAAGTTGCTTGATTTTCCTTTAATCTTAACTCCCATTCCTGACTGATTTGTTGACCGATTTCGTAGAGAGATAAAGGCTTTAGTTCTAGGGAAACTCCCCAAAGATCATTCTGTCGGGTTTCGACAAGAGAATCAATTAAAGTTAATTGTCGATCGCAACTGTTGGCCATCTGTTGTAAAATCTTCCGAGATACTTCTTTAGTTTCTCCCTGAGAATTTTTAATTAAATTATTTAAGATCATTGACATCCCGATCACGGGATTACGGAGATCGTGAGAGACAGCATGAAGATAAATTTCTAAAGTTTCCTCAGTTTTTTGACGTTCTTTAATTTCGTTTTGGAGTTGTTTTTTTTGACGAGAAATAGTTAATTGATTTTCGATGCGTGCCATCACTTCTTCCCCTTGAAAAGGTTTAGAAATATAATCGACACCTCCCACTTGAAAAGCTTTAACTTTATCTAAGACATCATCAAGAGCGCTGATAAAAATCACGGGAATTTCTCTGGTTTTTTCATCAGCTTTTAACTGTTCACAAACTTGATAACCATTGAGATCGGGCATATTAATATCAAGGAGGATCAGATCGGGAATTAGCGATCGCACTGTATTCAGAGCCATCTGTCCATTAATCGCTTTGCGTACCTGATATCCCTTCTCGGTGAGCATAATCGACAATAGCCGCACATTATTGGGCAAATCATCGACAATTAAGACACTAGGGCGCGGTGTGAGTTGAGTCATGCTGGTTATTTTATAACTCAAACTATTTAGTAAAAGTGTATAAAAAAACAGACGCGACACTCGCATCCGTTAGAAAATTAACTATATTTTGGGGACAAGAACATCTAAGGATTTTCACCACCCACAGCGATGCCTGTACCATAAATCTGAGCATTCGTCAAGTTAATTCTCTCCATTGATGCACCCGTCACATCAGCATCATAAATCACGGCACTGGTGAAATTGACTCCATCGAGATTAGCTTGATTGAAACTGGCATTAGTCAGAAAAGCTGCGGTTAAATTTGCACCTTCCAGGTTGGCATCGGTCAAATCTGCGCCTTCTAAGTTAGCTTCCCCCAGATTAGCTCCCTGTAAATTCGCTTTTCTCAAATCTGCACCGATTAAATGCGCCCCCCTTAAATCTGCACCCCGGAGATCACACCCCGGACATTCCCCCGTATTCAATAATTGTTGCACCTGTCGGGGATTTTCCGCACCAACGGGGTTAATCAGCAGTAAGGAAGCTAGGGAACCTAGGGCAATCATTAAAGTCCTTTTCATCGTTTTAGCCTCCTCTTTCGTTTTCCTCTCTACTTTTAGGATAGGAAAAAAGCTGCTAACCAACTTCCCCCGATCGGGCTAATTCTCCTGTTATCTCACTTTTGCTTGCTTTTGCTAGTCGATCTCTCCTTTCATTACTGTTGCGATCGCTGCTCGGGCATTTTCCTTAAATTCCTTGACATCGACGCGACTTAATAACCAAACTGCTAGGATCATTCCCAATGCTTGCAGGAGAAAAACTAAGCTATAGGCTAAAACCGGACTAGAAAAGACAACTTTACCGATATTTAAAATCGTACCGCCTAAAACCGTGGCCAATCCCCGGGCGATCGCTTGTGATAATCCCCAAGCGCCGATAAAAGTTCCTGCGGTTTCGGCAGCGGTTAAATCTAACATTAAACTGGTAGCTCCAGCGGTAATCATTCCCGAAGCTAAACCGAAAAAGAGCAAGCTTGATTTTAATAAACTTTGGTTAGCAGAAAAGCCAGCAAAAATCAAGAGAATAAAACAAATTGTTGCAAAAATACAGCCATATTTAGTGGTTTTTTGTTTACCGACGCGGGGAATGAGCATAAATCCCGTGGCAGCGATACCAAAAAGGGTTCCAGTTCCCCAAAAAGCGTTTAATTGGGTGGTTTGGGCGATACACATCCCAAAAACCTCGCCCCCAAAAGGTTCCATAATTGCATCCTGCATAAATAAACTCAAAGTCATCATCAGCAGAAAGGTGAAAAATAAACCGGTTTGCCGACTAGCGGTGAGAACCTGTAACGCATCCTTGAAGGTAATTTGATCCTCTCTTTGCACAAGAGTGGAACGGGAACTAAAACGAGAATATTTTTTTTCTACGCCAAAAGTCGCTAAAATACAGAGAAGGAAAACGATAGCGGGCATAATCGCGAACACGGGGTTAACATTCGCCTGTAGTTGCGGAATATTGGCTATAGGGGCTGATTGAGTCGGATCATAGGTCAAAATATTTGTACCGCAGATATTGGGAGTATCCAGCAAACGAGAACTAACGATCGCCCCGACGACAATTCCCACCATTAACATTGACCAAACTATACCAACTAATTGCGATCGATTATCTTCATCGGACACATCCACCAAGAGGGCAGCAAAAGGGGTGGAACTGGCGCTTAAAGCTAGTCCGTAGAGGGCGAAAATTAAGGCTAAGAGGGCAATCCAGGCGTAGGAAATGGTATTCCATCCCGAAGTTTGAATACTAAGTCCCAATTGCCAGACTACCTGCAAAGCAATAAAAGCTAAAGCGGTAAAAACTGCCGCTCCAATCCAGACATAACCGCTGCGATGATGACCGAAAATAGTTTTACCGTCGGATCTTTGTCCAAACCAGATGCGTGCTGGACTAACAAACTGGTGCATAGCGATCGCAGCTGCGGCGAGAAAGGGTAAAACTTTTAACTCATCGATCATAATCCGATTGAGAACCCCCAAAGTCAGCAGGGACATAATACCTAGTCCCATCTGAAAGAGTCCTAAGCGAAACATGGTGAAAAGTCCCAGTTTTGGCAGGGGTTTTGGGGATGAGTGAGTAGAATTGGAGATATCGCTGGTAGCCATGGTTAAATCAATACGGGAAAAATGCCGGTATTTAAAAATTTAACCCAGGACGAGCAGACATCTTCTGGGGATTTAAATGTCCAATAACCCAGTGGTCAGCTCTGTCAAGCTGGTAAAATCGAGCAGCGCTTCTCCTAAAGTTTCTAATTGTTCTAGAGATAAGTAGTTAGGTGTCAAAAACTGTCAGCTCTCCCCGCCTATCGGCACCTCCCTTATCAAGGGGAGCAGGGGGGATCGAACCCAAAATCTATCTTCAATTTAATTATAACCAGCTACTTAGTTCTTGGATTTGTTGGCTTAAAGTCGAGGATATTTCACCTAAACGACGGTTAAGTAGCCGTAGAATCAAAGAAAACGCTCCTTCTTTGGTTTTCAATAAATGTTTTCTGATTTCTAAAATAAGTCTTAAACTATATTCCTTATTTCTTTTTGAATAATATGATCAACTAGCATATTTCTAATGCGATAGATATCATATACATCATTTTTGACATCGATTATTGTTTTCTTGATGTTATCCGAGCAAGTTTTGTGATCAATAAGATGACCACGAATCTCCCTTATATACTTATCTGCTTGACTATAGCGGTTCTCGCATCTGTGCGGCACACTTAAACCTTTGCTGATTAAACTGTTCAGGCTCGTGAATGTACCTCTTGTGAATCAGAAACGCTATATTTTTTTGCTCAAAAGCATTAAAAAATTAATTGAAAATTTTCAACAAAATTACTTAAGCTCATCTTGATATATTCGTTACTAACTTATAGGCAAAAGTAATTAGTTGCTCATTAAGATTAAATTGAATGCTAACAATAGCGAGCAATAATTGTAGGACTGAAATATTGTTCGTATTGTACCATTCTTCATAAACAGGTTTACCAAATTCATTCGGAAGCCTCACAGTAATTTTTTCCGATTTATTGATAAAATGCTCAAGGGAATACCAAGAATATAGAAGCGCAGATGAGTGAGATGATATTAGAGGCCGATGCGGCAACCGAACCACTGACCTTTAAACTTTGACCCCTTCCCGAAAACCCCATCACCCTATTTGTCTAAAAATATTAAGAGATGTAACTATTTATGCCTAACCTAGAAAGTGATTACTCAACAGGGGTGAGATCAGGATAGTCTAGATCGAGCAGTCAGATAGATGTTTACTTAAATTCCTACTTCAGATATGTCCGTTTCTAGTCCTCCTCGTTCCCTGCGTATCGGTTCCCGTAAAAGTCAGTTAGCCCTAGTACAAACCTATTGGGTACAGGCAGAATTGAGTAAACACCACCCCCATCGACAGTTTGAGGTGGAGACGATGAGTACCCAAGGCGATAAAATTCTCGATGTGGCCTTGGCGAAAATCGGTGATAAGGGTTTATTTACTAAAGAATTAGAAGTGGGAATGTTGGATCGGTCGATCGATCTTGCTGTCCATTCTCTCAAGGATCTGCCCACTAATTTACCCGAAGGCTTAATCTTGGGTTGCGTCACCGAAAGAGTTAATCCGGCCGATGCTTTGGTGGTAAATAGCCAAAATCAAGACTATCAATTAGACACTTTACCAGAAGGTGCGGTGGTGGGGACTTCTTCCCTGCGGCGATTGGCCCAATTGCGTTACCATTATCCCCATCTGACTTTTAAGGATGTGCGCGGCAATGTCAACACCCGTCTGGCAAAACTGGACGCGGGAGAATACGATGGGATTATTCTGGCAGTAGCGGGACTAGAAAGGTTAGGATTAGGCGATCGAGTTCATCAGGTTATTCCGGCGGAAATTTCTCTCCATGCGGTGGGACAGGGGGCTTTAGGGATAGAATGCCGCGATGCTGATCCAGAGGTTTTGGAAGTCCTAAAAGTGTTGGAACACGCCCCTAGCCGCGATAGATGCTATGCTGAACGCGCTTTTTTACGGGAGTTGCAGGGGGGCTGTCAAGTTCCCATCGGAGTGAATACGGCGATCGAGGATGGTATCCTAACTTTAACGGGTATGGTGGCTAGTCTCGACGGTAAGCGCCTGATTAAAGACTCGGTTAGCGGTGATCCTAGCCATGGGGAAGTATTAGGACAAGATTTAGCCCATAAAGTGCGCGACGCTGGTGCCGGAGAGATTTTAGCCGAGATTTTCGCTGAAGTGGGACGATAATCAGTAGCATCTGGAAGGTGGCAGTGACGAAGGGTAATGTAGCTAATCTTGCTCCCAAAAAAGCCCCTACCATCGTCGCAGAACCAAAGATAAAAGCAGTTTTTAAGTTAATGTTCCCTTTTTTCCAGTGGGGAATCGTGCCGAGTAAACTGACACTACCGATGACTAGAAGCGTCATAGCGATCGCCGATTTGGTCGGTACTCCCATCACATAGACTAGAATCGGTAATGCTAGTACAGAACCTCCTCCTCCTAACAATCCCAGACTAATCCCCGTACAAACGGCTAACAAATGTCCTATTAACCAAGTTATTTCAGCGATCAGTTATCAGTTTCTGAAGCCAAGAGGCAACAGGCCCCAAGTAAAGAATCTGACAATTCTCCTACCTAAAAAGAAGGCTAGAAACTAAGTACATCTTAGGTTTTAGATTCGGCCCTTGTTATCAGTTATCAGCAAACCCTCATTAGTTACTGGTTACTGGTTACTGGTTACTGCTTACTGATGGGGTTGATTGTAGGGAAGTTTAGCCAGAAGCATAGCTAAAGCACAGGTATTACTAATCCCCGCAAAAACTAGACCAGAACCGACAAAACCGCTTAAAATCAGGAACCAAGGCGAGAGAAAGGCTCCCAATACTGTTCCGAGGACAACTAAGGAACCAGCGACGATCTGCACCTGACGAAATAGGCTAATTGGGGCATTTTGGTCTTTTTCGGTGGCATAACCCGCACTTTTCCAGGTATTTAAGCCGTTTTTTAGCTGGGCAACTTGGCTAAATCCTGCCGCAATCAGTTTTTGTGCCGCTAAAGTGGAGCTGCTGCCGGAATTACAATAGAGAACGAGGGTTTGATTGGGATCAAAAGCGATCGAATTAGGGTTAAAACTGGAAAGTGGTACTAATTTCGCCCCCGAAATGCGATCGCTGGCGTACTCCCCCGGTTCTCGCACATCAATTAAGCAAACTTCTCGGCGCTCAATCAAGTTTTTTAAAGTATGGGCATCAAATTCTAGCAATTTTGCTTGATTTGTGGTATTGGTCATCGTTAATCTCCTGAATGGATATTTAAGCTAAAACAACTCCTAAATTGCCGCAGCCTTGGTTAGCGGGAACGGCTTCCATGATCTTTTTGGGATCGGGTAAATTAAGACTGTTCATAATCCCTTTCCACCTGTTCCCGCACTGAATCTACTAATACCGCTTCCTTGCTGACGGGATCGGCAATCAAATAAGTATAAGTGCTGGTTTCGGGATCAAACATCTGACGGAATAGCATTATCTCTTACTCTCTTTATATGAATTAATAACTATACTATCATATAACTATAAAATTTTAGGAAACCTCTGGCATTATCAATTTTTGGGCTGCATCTCACTGTTGAGTCAAGAGGCAAAAATACAAATAAAGCGAGAACTGTCGCTCTTGCAGTTCCCGCTTTATTGCTGTTGTATTGTTGGAGTGTCTAACTCCCAAATATTGAGTTAAATTAGTACAAATCTTCTTCTTTGTGGGTGACGATCACACAGTCAGAAGTAGGATAGGCGACACAGGTGAGGACATAACCCGCTTTGATTTGATCGTTATCTAAGAAGGATTGATCGGATTGATCAACGCTACCAGACAAGATTTTACCGGCGCAAGCAGAGCAAGCACCAGCACGGCAAGAAGATGGTAAATTTAATCCTTGTTCTTCCGCTGCATTGAGAATATATTCATCATCGGGAACATCAATTTCATGGTCGCCATCGGGTGTTTTCAGGGTGACTTTATAAGTTGCCATAGGTTGTTCCTCTTAATCAATTTAATCAATCTAGTGTGAAAACGGCAGTCTCAAAATTCCTTCTCTCGCCGTTTAGACTGAACGGGTCGAATCAGTTTTCTTTTTGATACTACGGGAAAATTTACCCGGCTCAACTTACCATTAGTAATGACAGCCTTAAATAAACTTAAAATAATATTTACTTATCTCTTAATAAAAACCTTGATTCGAGCGCTCATCGCCCGCAAGATTAAAGAAAGAGCGACTCAGGAGCAAAATAATGGCCACAGCGACACAATTCTTAAACATTTCTGACTTGACAAAAGATGATTATTGTGTATTCGGTTTAGCGATTTGTTTTCTCAAACAGGAGGGAGAATTAGAAAAAGTGGCGGTGTTAGAACCGATTCCCTCGGCAGCTCTAGAGGCAATTGTCAAAGGAATTCCCACTTCCTACGAATTTGCCCGCGCTATGAGTTTAGGAGAGGTTTTTCAGGACGATAATCCTCAAATACCCAGTAATTTCCCTGATAATGCCCAATTATGTGAGAATTTTGTCGAAAGGGCGATTGCGGCCACTCGCACCTATAAAAATCAACCCCACCTGCAAGGGTTAATCCCCTTGGGCAGCCAAAAAGACGATTTAAACTTTTCCCTAGAGAAAAAACGCATCTTGAATGCTGTTCATCTGGTGCGGACGGAGGATAACGTCAAACAACATTCTCACACCCATAAGGTTTTGTAATCAAGGTTAGTTCGGATTAGGGAATTTTTGCAGTTTTCCCTGATTCCGAACTCAGGTTATAGCAGTTATCTTAAGGGTAAGGTGTAAAGTTGGGATTTTGAGGAGTCGATGCTCAATTAAGTAGGGAGGCACAATTATTTGTAGTAACCCATGCGGGCGTTGGGTTTCATACTTCAACCCAACCTACGTTCATCTTATATTTAATTCCACCCACCTACTTAACAACTGCGTGTAAGCATCTCACCGAAAAGCAAATGCGCTCTGGGGTTTGGGGACGGCGCTTGCGTCCCCAACGGGGGGTTTGGGTAGGGTTGATTCATGAATCAACCCTACCCAAAAGCTTGGATTGAGTCATAAAATCGAAAGTAACGCCCAATTTTCAAAGAGAGGTTCCCTTTAAAAACCCCAACTTAGTAGATTTATAAAGATGCACCCAATTATTAAGGCAATGCTACACATAAATTTTTGCTGACTGAATAAATATCTTCAAACAAATAATCCCATTGATTTTCTAAATGTCTAGCAATATGGTAAGCAAGCAAAGGTGGGACAGCATTGCCAATTAATTTGTAACCATCCGTAGCCGAAAGTGAATATTTTTCATCTCCCTTGTTTTGTTGACGCACAAATTCAAAATCATCGGGAAAGGTTTGTATTCTCGCACATTCCCGCACAGTTAAACGTCTCATTTTTAACCCTGCTTCTAACTCATTAACTATCTTTCCCCCTAATTCTAAAGATAATCTCCTAAATTCAATATTGCCGTGATGTTCCGAGCGAATAGTCGGACTTAAACCCTGTAAATTAACCTCGATTTGTCCCTGAGTTTTACCATAATGTTTAGCTTTTGAATAGCTTTTTTGTGAAAGGTCAAATAACTCCTTTTCTGGTTCTGCTAAACCTGATAATATCTGACCAACTGTACTGTAAGTTTTAACTTTATGGGTTGGATGCGGAAAAATATCATTATTTTCTAGATGTCCTATCGCTGTCGCTTTTAAATAGGTTTTATTTAAACCGATAAAGATAATTCTTTCCCTCGTTTGGGGAATTCCGTAATCGGGAGCAAAGAGAAGTTTAGGGATAACTATATATCCATCTTTACCAATGGCACTAAAATCCTGTTCAATTATATCTTTAACATTAGCCAAAGAGATTAAACCTTTGACATTTTCAGCAATAAAAACTTTGGGTAAGGTTAATTCAATAACTTTTTTCATCCAATCATAGAGTTTCCCGCGATTATCCTGAAAACTATCTTCACTCTCGTCTAGTAGTTTCCCCGTGTGACTTTTGTGAGAATTAAACCCCTTTCTTTTTCCTGAAACACTAAAATCTTGACAGGGAAAACCTCCCGTTACTACATCGATATTACTGGGAAACTGAAATTCTCCTTTTTCTGCTTGTTTGACTAAATCTACAATACTCCCCAAGTGAAATACATTCTTTTTACCTCTTTTTTCAAAGTAGGGAATCCAAGCATTGTGAGCAGCTTTAGTTATATCATTAGCAAAGACAGTTTCAAAAGAAGTACGCGGTAGTTTTAGCCATGGTTCCCGTCTTTCTACTATCCAATCTTGATGAATATTTTCATTAACACAGTCTTGGTGTACCCAAAAATCTCCCTCTAATCCTAAGTCCATTCCCCCGCAGCCAGAAAATAGGGATAAAACTCGCTTTTGTTGCCTATTCATCACTGATTAAATAACTAATTCAATAATACGGCGGATTCTGTAACCAAGAGGTACAATGGGGGGATATGACAACAGCACTCAATGTAGAGAATATCATACCATTGCTGATGGTTATTATCTATCTGCTGCTGCTCTTTTATTGGGTGTTCTTAGAAGTGAATCATCTTATAACATTTGTAATAAGCTGTACTGAATTTAAACTGCGTATTGGAAACTTTAGTACAAATGCTCGACTGCTTCTCCCTGCTCCCCGCTCCCCGCTCCCCTGCAATCTTAACGAGTAATTTAGATAGTCAACAGCTGATCACACCTAGTACTCCCAGTCCTGCACCCATACAATCCACCCCTGAACTTGGTACTATTGTCCCCTTATTGGGGTTAGGATTGGGTGCCTTGGCTTCTAGAGGTAAGAAACAGAAGAAACAGGGTTAATTTTGATTCTCCCGATGAGGGTTGGGGTTGCAAGCAGATCGCACTAAGCGCGAGGGACGAATGCTGACACTAAGTTAAAATTGACCGTTAACGATCGCAATATTCCACTGACCGTCTTGGTTGGTTTCAAAGGCAATTTGGCGACCATCACCGCTAATGGTGGGATTGCGGACGCTTCCCCGCAGGTTAGCGGTTAACAGGGTTGCACGGGATCTGGAACGATCATAAACCATGACATCACTTTTACCGCGTTCGCTGGAGATATAGGCAATTAAACGACCGTCAGCACTCAGAGATGGCTGATCTTGGCTAGAATCGCCACGATTTAGGTTAGGAAGATTAACTAGGCGCTTTTCTTGCAGATCGAATAAATATACACTACGACGACCGGAGCGATCGGAAGCAAAGGCTAAATAGCGACCATCAGCACTATAACTGGGGAATTGATCGGGAGCAAAACTATTTAAACCACCGACGGGAACTTGAGGAGTGATCAAAAGAGGGGAATTACAGCCACTTATCCCCGATAACAGCCCAAAAGAGGCCAAAAATCGCCCCAGCCAGACAAAAAAAATTTTTTCTTTCATCTTGACTTTTGACCCCAAATGTGCTAATAACTTTCTTCCCTGCCGACGGTTTTGAGGGTAAGTAGTTGATTACCTTGACTGAGACTATCGGCGATCGCTTCTCGAATCGGCAGGTCAATACTGGTTTCAGCGAGGATTTCTTGGGCTTTTTGCCGCAAATCTGCCCCAGTATCGGCATCTACTTGGTCTAGATCGAGTAATTCTTGCGATAGCTGTTCGATCGAATTCGGGTTAGTCATAGCTCAGGCTCCCAACAAGCTTAATTACAATCCCATGGTAAAGAGTATCTCTCCCTAATTGGGGATTTTTTGGCTTTAATTCAGGATTGATACCAATCCAACTTTAAAAACCCAGTTATCAATTGTTTCCCACTTCCCCACTCCCTCAAAAAAATTTTCCCAGAGGTGCTTGACATAACCCTGATGATGAAGTTACAATCAGAATTGTCGCAAAAATGGGATTGTAGTTCAATTGGTTAGAGCACCGCCCTGTCACGGCGGAAGTTGCGGGTTCGAGCCCCGTCAATCCCGTAGAAATCGAGATGAAAGTCGCCCAAAGCCAGTTAACCTGTGGGCAGTAGGATGAATAAACAGGCTCCTACTGCCTAGATTGGTTCTAATTTACCGATAAACCGGCATTAGCTTGAGTATAATCGGGTAATTCAATCTTTACCGGTTGTACCCGCCAGATTTCCTCGCAGTATTCCCGAATCGATCGATCGCTAGAGAATTTACCCATGCGGGCCACATTAAGAATCGCTAAACGACTCCAATGTTCTTGATCTTTATAAGCGCGACCGACCCCTTCCTGACAGTCGATATAGGACTGATAATCGGCCAGTAACATATAGGGATCATCGTAGATAAGATTATCCACAAGCGGGCGGAATAAACTACTATCACCCCGGCTAAAAAATCCCGAACCAATGAGGTCTAATACTGCCCGCAATTCTTCGTTACGGTAATAGTATTCTTGGGGATTGTAACCAGAGGCTTTCTTAGCATAAACTTCCTCGGTTGTCAAGCCAAAAAGAAAGAAATTTTCCGCCCCCACCTCTTCACGAATTTCGATATTTGCCCCATCGAGAGTGCCGATAGTTAAGGCACCATTCATAGAGAATTTCATATTACCGGTTCCTGAAGCTTCTTTGCCGGCGGTGGAAATTTGTTCAGACAAGTCTGCAGCTGGATAAACCCGTTGACCGAAGGTGACATTATAATCGGGCAGGAAAACCACTTTTAAGCGTCCTCCAATCGTCGGATCATTGTCGATCACTTCCGCCACAGAATTAATCAATTTAATGATTAATTTCGCCATAAAATAACCCGGGGCTGCCTTACCACCAAAAATAAAGGTACGGGGGGTAATATCGAGATTGGGATTATTTTTGAGGCGATGATAGAGAGTGACGATATGTAAAACGTTGAGATGTTGCCGTTTATATTCGTGAATGCGTTTTACCTGCACATCAAAGAGGGTACTAGGATCAACTTTAATGCCGACTTTTTTATCGATATAATTGGCTAAATCTGCCTTAATATCGTATTTAATTCGTCGCCAAGAGTCCCGAAATCCACCGTCATCCACATAGTTTTCTAACCCGCGTAAATCCTCCAGATGCTTAATCCAATTTTCGCCGATTTTTTCTGTAATCGCAAAAGTCAAGCGGGGATTACTAGAAACTATCCAGCGCCGGGGAGTAACTCCATTGGTTTTGTTGCTAAACTTTTCGGGAAAGAGTTCATAGAAATCCCGCAGAACATCTTTTTTCAGTAATTCTGTATGGAGGGCTGCCACCCCATTAATTGCCTGGGAACCCACACAGGCGAGATGAGCCATACGGACGTATTTTTCGCCGCTTTCATCGATTATAGATAAACGGGACATTTTGCCGTCATCATGGGGATAAATAATGCGAATTTTATCCAAGAAACGATGGTTAATTTCGTAGATAATTTCCATTAATCGCGGTAAAAGACGACCAAAAATACTCAAAGGCCATTTTTCTAAAGCTTCTGGCAAAAGAGTGTGATTGGTGTAAGCGAAGGTATTTTGAGTAATAAACCAAGCTTTATCCCAATCGAAATGATGCACATCAATTAACAAGCGCATTAACTCAGCTACCCCGACGGAAGGGTGAGTATCATTCAATTGTACCGACCATTTTTGATGAAAATTATCGAGACTGGGGTTCTCATGTAAGTGAATACGAATCAGATCCTGTAGGGAACAGGAAACAAAGAAATATTGCTGTTCTAAACGCAGTTCTTTGCCTTGAATTGGTTCATCGTTAGGATAGAGAACTTTACTGATATTTTCCGAGTGAACTTTATTATCCACCGCACCATAATAATCGCCGCGATTAAAGCGACCAAAATCAAAAGATTCACAAGCTTCTGATTTCCAGAGACGCATGGTATTAGCGGTGTTAACTCGATAGCCGAGAATTGGGGTATCGTAGGGAATTCCTTTGACTACATAATCGGGAATCCAACGACTGCGATAATTACCATTTTCGTCGGTATAGGATTCGGTATAACCGCCAAATTTTACCTCTACTCCCGCTTCTGGTCGGGCAATTTCCCAGGGATTTCCGTACTGTAACCACTTATCGGTTATTTCTACCTGCCAACCGTCGTGAATTTCTTGATCAAAGATACCAAATTCGTAGCGAATACCGTAACCAATAGCCGGAATTTCTAGGGTAGAAAGGGAATCAAGATAACAGGCAGCTAAACGACCTAAACCACCATTTCCTAACCCTGGTTCTTCTTCCTGGGCAATTAATTCTTCTAGTTTTAATCCCGATTCGCTGACAGCTTTCTCCACCTGTTCGTAGATACCGAGATTGATTAAATTATTGGCCAAATGGGGACCGACTAAAAATTCGGCCGAGAGATAACAAACGGTTCTGACATCTTTTTTTAGATAGGTTTGTTGGGTAGTTAACCAACGCTGCAATAAACGATCGCGGATGGTATAAGCTAAGGCCATGTAAAGATCGTTTTTGCTGGCTAATTCCGGTAATTTACCTTGAATATAGAGTAAATTATCCCTTAAAGCCCGTCGGATAGTTTCTGTGTCTAATCCTGTTCTGTCATCTTCGACGATAATCGGACAAACAAAAGTTGACTCTGGAGATGGATCCATAGGAGTGTTTTGACTAAAAATCGACTGCTCTTAGTCTAAAATAATCTGTCCTCAAATTTTATCAAGAAAAGCTTAAATCTTGACTAAGATTAAGATATAGTAATGATGAAGTTAAGGTGATTAAAGTTCAGTTACCGACAGAAAGTGAAGAGAGGAGAAAGTTTGAGCAATGCGTGCTTTTGTGACGGGTGGAACGGGTTTTATCGGGGCGAATTTAGTGCGATTGCTTTTAGTCGAAGGCTACCAAGTGCGCGTCCTCGTCCGTCCCCAGAGTAATCTCAGAAATTTGCGGGGTTTAGCTCTCGAAATTGTCCGGGGTAATTTAAATGATGAGAACTTATTTAAATTAATGGTCGGATGCGAAGTTCTCTTTCATGTAGCGGCGCACTATTCTCTCTGGCAAAAGGATAGACATCAACTCTACCAAAATAATGTTTTAGGTACAAGAAATGTGCTAGAATCGGCGCATCTAGCGGGAATTGCCAGAATAGTTTATACCAGTTCTGTGGCGGCTATTGGAGTTGGTAAAAAGGGTGAAAGTGTCGATGAAACTTATCAAAGTCCCGCCCATCAATTGGTGGGTTATTATAAAAAATCCAAGTATTGGGCAGAACAGGAAGCATTGAAAGCAGTGCAAAGAGGACAGGATATCGTTATAGTTAATCCTAGTACGCCGATAGGAGCCTTTGATCTTAAGCCTACACCCACCGGTGACATTATTCTCCGTTTTTTGCGGCGAAAAATGCCCGCTTATGTGAATACGGGATTAAATCTAATTGATGTGCGCGATGTGGCCTGGGGACATTTATTAGCTTTAGAAAAGGGCAGAACTGGCGAAAGATATATTTTAGGTCATCAAAACACTTCTTTAAAAACTTTGTTGACAGAATTAGCCGAAATTACTGGCAGAAATGCTCCGAAAATTGTTTTACCTTTTTGGATTCCTTTACTAATAGCTTGGCTGGATGAAAAAGTTCTTCCTGTCTTCGGAAAATCGCCCTCTATACCCCTTGATGGCGTGAAAATGTCAAAACAGTCCATGTACTACGATTCCTCGAAGGCAGTGCAAGAACTAGGCTTACCGCAATCGCCGATTAGACAAGCTTTAGCCAATGCGGTCAATTGGTTTCAAACCAATGGAGACATTACTTATTAAGAGGGTGCATCTCATTTTTGTAAATCTACTAATTTGGGATTTTTCAGGGGAAACTTTCTCCTAAAATTGGGCGTTACTTTCGGTTTTATCACTCAATCCAAGTCTTTGGGGGGTTCTACCCCCCAACCCCCCCGTTGGGGGCGTGGCGCCGCCCCCAAACCCCGGAGCGCATTAGCTTAACTGTGAGATGCTTACACGCGATTGTTCATATTTTTGTACTAATTTAAGAGTCACTGATAATTGCCGATTGTCGGTATTGTTGCATAAGTGAGATGCACCCGCAGGAAAGGAAAAAAATGGTCTCAATTGTGCTGAAATGCTTAAGTAGTTAGGTGTTAAAAGTTGTCAGACACCCCCCTTATCAAGGTAGTAGGGTTGATTCATGAATCAACCCTACTATGAATCAACCCTACTATGAATCAACCCTACTATGAATCAACCCTAGGGGCAGGGGGGATCAGACGCAAAATCTATTTAATAACTCATCTAGGAAAACCTGTTCTTGCTAAAATAACTCCAATTTTAAGCGCAATCATTCCCCCAAGAACACTGCCCAACCAATAAATTAACCCGAAAGTTAAGTTTCCCTGCTCTAAAAACTTGTTAGACTCCAAACTATAGGTAGAAAAAGTTGTATAGGAACCACAAAAACCCGTGACAATCATCAATCCTAATTCTGGGGCAATTATGCGAATATTTTCCCTAATCATGGTAAAAATATAAGCAATAATTAAACATCCAGAAACATTGACAAAAAATGTCCCCAAAAATCCCCATTCTTGACCGAAGATACTGTCAATTAATTCTGCGATATAAAAACGACTTAAAGCTCCAAAAATAGCCCCAATTGCCACGAATAAACCATAACGACCCCTGAAAAAATTCATGCTGTCTCTCCTGCCCTTAAATAGTCAATAAATTAAATAATTAACCTATAAAAACTTGGGCAATAGCTGCCCCGATTCTCACGGCAATCAATCCGAAAATGATACTAGCAACGGCAAAAAAAAGACTGAGAAAATTTTGCTGATTGCGCCAGAGAATCAGGATATCTAAACTATAGGTAGAAAAGGTGGTATAAGCTCCTAAAAATCCCGTTCTAATCATTAAATCCAGTGCGTGGGAATAAAAAGTAAACTTGGGTAAAATAGCAAAAAAGAAGCCGATAACTAGACAGCCAGTTAAATTAATAATAAAGGTTCCATAGGGAAAGCGCAAGCCGAATTTTGCTTTTGTCCATTCGGTAATGTGATAACGAGATAACGCCCCCGGAACCGCTCCTGCTACAATTGCGAAAACATCGTTCAAATCTGACATTGTATCTATTTTTTTTGCTATCTTTGCCTAGGCTCTATCATAATTGATGTGGTTATCGATCGCATTGCCCATATTTTCAGGGGTGTTATTGTCGGGGACAACCCTCTGATTTTAAAATAGAGGTATGAAAATTCAACCGCGTAAACGTTTTGGACAACATTGGTTAAAAGATGAATCGATACTCGATCGCATCATCGGCGCTGCTAATTTACAATCAGAGGATCGGGTATTAGAAATCGGTCCGGGTACAGGCATTTTAACCCGTCGTCTTCTCCATGGCGCTCAATTGGTTGTCGCTGTGGAAATCGATCGAGATCTATGGACAATTTTAACTAAAAAATTTGGCCAACAAGATAACTTTCATCTCATCCCAGGGGACTTTCTTACCCTTAAACCTGAGCAACTGCCGCCGGTTAATAAGGTAGTGGCTAATATTCCCTATAATATCACCGGTCCGATCCTGGAAAAGCTGCTCGGTTCGATCGCCCATCCCTGCACCCCCCCTTACGAGAGTATCACCCTCTTAGTCCAGAAAGAAGTCGCCGAAAGATTAGTCGCTGTCCCCTCCACCAAAGCTTACAGCGCTCTCAGCGTCCGTATTCAATACCTTGCCGATTGTCAATGGATTTGTGACGTACCCCGGCGGGCCTTTTCCCCACCTCCCCAGGTGGATTCGGCGGTAATTAGGCTTTTACCTCGTGTTTTGCCGAATAATGTCAGGAATCCTGTCTTTTTGTCCACTTTAATTAGCTGGGGTTTTGCCAACCGGCGTAAAATGTTACGCAATAATCTAAAAAATTGTCTAGATAGCGATCAATTAAGCCAAATCCTGACACAATTAGAAATTAATCCCCTCGCTCGCGCCGAAGATCTCAGTTTATCGCAATGGATTGACTTGGCGGAAAAATTAGGTCAATTGCCAAAATTTTAGATTTTTTTCCTTGACAAATGCACAGTTATACCCTTCTAGCTCCCGCTAAAATTAATTTATATCTAGAAATCGTTGGCGATCGCCCTGATGGTTTCCACGAGTTAGTGATGGTGATGCAGACGGTGGCATTATGCGATCGCATCACTCTCCGGCCGAACGGATTGCAGGAATTCCGCCTCTTTTGCTCTCATCCCCTCGTCCCCCAAGATAGCAGTAATCTCGCCCATCGCGCCGCCACTTTGATGGCGAAGGAATTCCCCCGTCTCTTTGCCAATTACGGCGGCATCGATATTACCATCGAGAAACATATTCCCGTGGCTGCCGGTTTAGCGGGGGGTTCCACCAACGCGGCGGCGGTGTTAGTCGGCATCGATTTAATCTGGGAATTAGGTTTAACCCATCCGGAATTAGAAACTTTAGCGGCAAGATTGGGATCCGATACTTCCTTTTGTGTGACAGGAGGAACGGTTATCTGTACGGGAAGGGGAGAAATTCTCGATCCTATCGCTCCTCTGACTGGATTATGGGTGATTTTAGCCAAATACGACCATTTATCCGTTTCTACACCCTGGGCCTACCAAAGCTATCGGCAAAAATTTCAAGATACCTATCTCTCTTCTCCAGAGGAATTTCATCACCGTCGTCAGCAGGTGAGTTCTGGGGCTTTAGTACAAGCGATCGCCCAGAAAAAACCAGCCGCTATCGGCAAATTTATCCATAATGACCTCGAAAAGGTGGTTTTACCCGAATTTCCCCTCGTAGCCGAGTTAAGACAGGTTCTAGGGGATTTAGGCGGCTTGGGAACGATGATGTCAGGCTCTGGCCCGACGGTTTTTACTCTCTGTTCATCTCAGGAAGTGGCGGAAACTATCGTTAAAAAGGCCCGGGAAATTCTCGTCGCTCCCGATCTACAATTTTGGATAGCTCCAATCACCGATACAGGCATTCAAGTGACTTGAGAAAATGACAATTAACCGCTTTTACCAAGATAACCAAACTCGCGGCATAATTGCCTCTCGATCGCTCATTTCTCGCCTTAAAATTTGCCAAACCTGCTGAAACCATTGTCGCACTTCACCGCTAGAATTACCCCGATAACGACACAAAAGACCATCTGCTAAAGTGCTAGTAACTCCCATCTCTCCTTCTAGGGAAAAATCTCTCGCTTTCTCAATTAAATTTCTTCCCACCGGTTGACCGATATAAACTAAAGTACCGATCATGGCACTATTATTTAAACCAGAAAATCCCTCGATCATTTTACCACCCGACAGGAAGGAGCGATCGAGCCATAAAGGTTGTCCTGATCGCCAAATTTCCCAATTAGAATGCCATTCTCCCGCTAAAAATTTCTCGCCTCGCGCACTGCGACCAAAACGCGTAATTTCCCATCCCAACCAACTGCTATTTTCCCCTAAATCCACTCGTAAATGTTGGCGAAAGGCTGCACCATTAAAGATAATTGTTTCTTGGGGTAGCCATTCTAAACCGGCATTGTCATCGATTTTAATCTCGATTAATTGCTGGGCTATTTGACCGTTACTCTGGTAAACTTTTCCAGCAGAAGCAGTGGTAATCAGGGCATTAGTAGCGGACTGGAGATGAATTTTTTGTTGAAGAACATCACCCCCAACTATTCCCCCCGCCGTGTGTAAAATCACCGTATGACAAAGATTTTTTCCTTCGGGATAAAAAGGTCTTTGTACTTTTAAAGGTGCGGTAGCATAGACGTGATTAATCTGGGTTGCGAGATTTTTTTGCGTGTAAATTAGTTCTAGGTTTCCCTGCCACATTATTTATTGATCCTCAGTCATGGTTTCTAGAAATTGCCGATAATTTTCAGGACTGAGATTAATTTTAACTTCTATTTGCTGTTCTTTATCCCTGAACAGTAAAATATATTCACTTTCCGCTTTTTTGCCGACCAGGAGAGGATTTTTTAGCTCGAATTTTTGATAAACCAGATGGGGTTTCGTCACCCGAATAACTAAACTAGGTTGGGATTGGGGATAAATATATAATTGCTCCTGTTCCCGATCTAAAATTAATTGTTTAGGTGTCATGCTTCTTTCGTCAGCAAAAGTAGATTTATGCCAATAGAGGGTAATCCCCCGAATTTGGGGCATTTGGATGCTAAACTTTTCATCAAAACCTTGCCGCTCCCAATTAATATCTTCCAGAGAGCCAGTATCAGGAATTAAACGCTGTTGCCAGAAGATTTCCTTAAGATTTAAATCTTGCCACCATTGGCTAATAATTTGGAAATTCTCCAGATTATCGGGGTTGGGATTGGCACTTTGCCAGAGGAGAGGAGTAAGCATTTTGGGGTAATTTTTGCGCTGAGAAAATCAAGATAATAGCGTTCGCTGGAGTTAAGGGATCATTAAGCTCAATCATCATCGATTCTTGAGCTGCCAATAGGGCCATAATATTAACTCTCGATCGCATTTTTATTTTATCCTAAATTATCGAGGGAAAAACTGCTAAAAGTGGTCTTCACTGGCGATCACCAGCCGCCAGCCTAGAAAACTGAGGGAAGATCAGATAGATTGGCATATAATTAACTAATAAAGCTCTGTATGATCCCAAAAACTAGAATTGTTTTAATATGAACCAGCCTAGACTATTATCTTTTACCCTCGATGGTTGGGGTGTGCTAGGTGGTCCAGTTTCCCTATCCCTAGTTAACCAAGTTGGGGTATTAGTGGGTAGAAACGGTGCGGGGAAATCCGCTATCCTAGAAGGATTTGAAGCCATCTCATCCTGTGCTATCGGTAGATCGATCGTATCTCGGATGATTGACAGTGATAGCATTCCCACAATTTTGCAGGTTGAAATTCTAACACCGACTAACCGGCGCTTAGGATACAGGTATGAGCTAATCATCCCCTTTTCTATGGACGATCTAGATACAGACATAGACGATACCACGGACGATAATTCCTTGGAAAGTTCCTTCACTTGGAATGATTCTTGTCATTATATTGATGGAGATCAAGAACTTCTCTGGAAAACCGAATTTGGACTAACAAGCTTTAATAATAATGGTGAGCCAATATTTGCTATTCTTGGCAATACTACCTCGCTGCGACAGTCAAATGTACCTGGAAATTCATCGCTAAATTTACCTCCAGAAATGAAGTGGGTTTATGCTATTTTAAAAGGGATTCGTCTTCTTGGCAAAGCTCCTATCCGTCGCACATCAAGGCGACAGCCTTCCTTACTAAAGGTGGCAAGTAAGAAGGTTTCTACCAGTCGATTTGATCTAGCAGATACTCTAGCTCGGAGAATATTTTATTGGGTAGGTACGGATTATTTTGATGAACTAGAAAATGTTTGTCAACGAATAGGACTTGCCAAGAAAATCACTGTGCAGAAGTTTGTTTTGAGTGAGCATTCTGGACAGACAGGCCAAGGTAAAGACGAAGAGTACATCGCTTCAGTATTATTAGATGGAGTCAATATTGGATTACTCTCCGATGGCACCTTGCGAGTTTTATCAATTCTTATCGAAATAATTGCTCACTCTCCTAATGCAACAACCATAATTGAGGAGCCAGAAACACAAATACATCCCGCAATGTTAGCAAAGTTATTAAATGAAATTAAATCCTATACTTGGGATGAAAATTTAATTATATCAACTCATTCACCACAAGTAGTAGCTTGGACAAAGCCGGAAAATATTAGCTTAGTTTATCGTAACCAAGGACGGACAAGTGTTAGGAAACTAGAGGAAGGAGAGATTGAAAAAGTTGTGGAGTATCTCTGTGAAGAAGGAGATTTAGGAGACTGGATTTACAGTGGTATTCTCGATGAGTAGTAACTTGATCGCCATAATTGCCGAAGATGAGACGGACTGCGATGTGTTTCGTCAAATTATCCATCGCGTGCTGGGGACAAATACTAGGACAAAATATTGGGCATCTAAATCCTGTAGTACATTAAAGAGAAAACTGTCAGCAAAACTTAAAGTGATGACAAGGGAAGGATGTGATGCTTTTATCATCGTTCATGATTTAGATCGTAATCCCAAGAATAACTCTCTTAATGATGAAAAACAATTGCGAGATAACTTAGAATCAAGCTGTTCTAATATTAATAGTATCAGGAAATATATCTGCATCCCAATAGAAGAATTAGAGGCTTGGTTTTGGTCTGATCCAGAGGTGATTAAATATGTGGGACGAGGCAAGGGAAAAGCTCACCCAAACCCTCACCTAATTATCAAACCGAAAGAAGAATTGATCAAATTGTCAATCGGTGAAAATAGAAAACCCCGTTATAGTACCAACATGAATGTTGAACTGGCCGAAAAGCTAAATTTAGAACTTTGTGCCACTCGTTGTCCTTCTTTTAAAGAGCTGCGCGACTTTCTGCAATCTCTGTCAAGAGGATAGCAAACCATTAACCCCCCCATCCCAGCCAAGAAACCTGCGAGCGCCGCCTCAAAACCGACAAAAAAGGCAGATTTTATGGTAAAATAGTCCTACAAATGGGCATATTCTGCACATCAAAAGGGTAAAAACCCGATTTTTAGCGAATTTACTCACAAAAACGCTTTTTTTGCCTTGTTATTGGAGTTAACCCCCCTATGACCGCCGCCCAGGATCATATCGTCCCCACAGACTTAAGCAATGAAATGTCCCGTTCCTACCTAGAATACGCCATGAGCGTCATCGTTGGGCGCGCCTTGCCCGACGCTAGAGACGGACTGAAACCCGTACACCGGCGCATTCTTTACGCGATGTACGAACTAGGATTAACCCCCGATCGCCCCTTCCGGAAATGCGCTAGAGTCGTCGGGGAAGTATTAGGAAAATACCACCCCCACGGGGATACTGCCGTTTACGATGCCCTCGTCCGCATGGCCCAGGATTTCTCCATGCGCGATCCCCTGATTAACGGTCATGGTAACTTCGGATCGATCGATAACGATCCCCCAGCAGCCATGCGTTATACCGAGTGTCGTCTGCACAACCTGGCCACCAACGCCCTTCTACAGGATATCGAGTCAGAAACCGTCGATTTCGCCGATAACTTCGATGGTTCCCAACAGGAACCCGTGGTTTTACCCTCTAGAGTCCCGCAACTGCTAATTAATGGCTCATCGGGTATCGCCGTCGGTATGGCCACCAATATCCCCCCCCACAACCTGGCCGAGATTATCGATGGAACCGTTGCCCTCATCCATAACCCCGATCTCACCGATACGGAACTACAGCGTTATATCCCCGGTCCAGACTTTCCCACCGGAGGGCATATCCTTGGCAGAGATGGCATTCAGGAAGCTTACACCACTGGCCGCGGTTCCATTACCCTGCGGGGAGTCGCCACCATTGAAACCATCGAACAAAGGGGAAGACCCGATCGAGATGCTATTATTATCACCGAACTGCCCTATCAAACCAATAAAGCGGCATTAATCGAAAAAATCGCCGATTTGGTCAACGATCGCAAAATAGACGGTATTTCCGATGTGCGGGACGAAAGCGATCGCGACGGCATCCGGGTGGTGATCGAACTGAAACGAGATGCCTATCCTCGCGTCGTCCTCAACAATCTTTATAAACAAACGCCCCTCCAGTCGAATTTTGGGGCGAATATGTTGGCATTAGTCGATAACGAACCAAGATTACTGACTTTAAGGGAGTTTCTCCGCGTTTTCCTCGATTTTCGGCTAGAAGTGATCACCCGTCGTACCCGTTATGAACTCCGCAAGGCCGAGGAAAGGGATCATATCCTTCAGGGTTTACTAATTGCCCTCGCTAGTCTCGATGCAATCATTGCCCTGATTCGCAGTGCTGCCGACACAGCTAGTGCAAAAGAGGGATTAGTGCAGAATTTTGGTCTCTCAGAGGTGCAAGCGGACGCAATCCTACAAATGCAGCTGCGACGGTTAACTGCCCTAGAATCGGAGAAAATTCAGCAAGAACACGGGGACTTACTGACAAAAATCAGCGATCTTCAGGATATTTTAGCCAGAAAAGAACGGATCGACAGCATTATCGAGGAAGAACTGCAACAGATCAAAACGATTCACGCTACCCCCCGTCGCACTCATATTGAACAACGGGAAGGAGAAATCGCCGAAACTGACCTGATTGCCAACGAACAGGCCTTAATTCTCGTCACTGAACAGGGTTACATCAAAAGAATGCCTGTTAATACCTTTGAGTCCCAAAATCGGGCGACAAGGGGCAAAGCTGGGGCGAAAATGAAAGAAGACGACGGTATCGATCACTTTATCACCTGCCGCGATCACGATAGCGTCCTCTTTTTCACCGATCGCGGGGTTGTCTATAGTCTCAACGCCTATCATATCCCCACCGGTTCCCGTACCGCTCGCGGGGTTCCCATCGTGCAACTGTTAGAGATTCCCAAAGGGGAGAAAATCACCTCGGTGGTGGCAGTCAGCGAGTTCAGCGAGGATAATTACCTGATTATGCTCACACAAAAGGGATTTATCAAGAAAACCGCCCTCGCTGCCTTTAGTAATATTCGATCAAACGGTTTAATCGCCATTTCTCTCGAAGACGGTGATCAACTACGTTGGGTTCGCTTGGCCAAAGAGGAAGATAGTGTGATTATTGGTTCTCGTCAGGGGATGGCAATTCATTTTAAGGCCGATAGTCAACAATTGCGCTCCTTGGGCAGGGCAACTAAGGGCGTAAAATCGATGAAATTGCGCTCAGGTGACGAATTAATCAGTATGGACATCCTGCCTAGTCAAATTGTCGCCCAAATCGCTGAATCTAACCAAGAAGAAACCGAGGACGAAAGCGAAGAAATTAACCCCGAAGTGGCTAATAATGGCCCCTGGGTGTTAGCAATTACCATGGCAGGACTAGGAAAACGGGTTCCCGTTACCCTCCTCCGTCTGCAAAATCGGGCGGGATTAGGAGTCAGAGTGATTAAATTCCGCAAAAAGAACGATAAATTAGCGGCTCTGCACGTTGTTAACCCCAACGAGGAATTTATGATTATCACCGCACGGGGTATTATTATCCGTCAATCCGTTGATGCTATTACTCCTCAATCGCGATCGGCCGGAGGTATCCGGGTACAAAAACTCGATCAGGACGATGCGATCGCTGCTGTGGCCCTAGTTCCCCCTAGTGATGGGGAGGAATCTGAAGACAGTTAGATTTGCAGGGAAGTGGGGAAGTGGGGAAGTGGGGAAGTGGGGAAGTGGGGAAGTGGGGAAGTGGGGAAGTGGGGAAATTGAACTAAAACCCCAAAACCCCAAAACCCCAACCCCCAACACCTAAAACCTTCCTGCTGCCTTCGTTGAAATTTGGGGTTAAAACTGAAAAAAGTGCATTAATTGGGAGATTTCCTGAGCGTCTAGGGATAAACGCCCTTTAAAATCCACAATATTCTTAAATAATCCCTGTTCTTCTCTATTTTTAATAATGGCAGCTGCTAAATTATCGCTGATCAGGGGTAGGGTGGTTAACTGCTCGATCGAGGCGGTGTTAGGATTGATTTTAGGGGGTGCGAGGTGACTTTCCGAGCTATAATAGGCAAATTCTAGAATCGGTTCCCAAACTTTCAATCTAGCCACAGGAACACTCAAAGCAGCCGCTAGATCTTCAAGACAAAGCAATTCTACCCCCATACCCAGCAATTCCACCAACATCCGCGCTTGATGGATGGATATCCCCGGCAATCGCAGCCAATCATCCACACCCGCTTGACTGACATTAATTTTAATGCCCAATTGTGCCGCCATAGCGATCTCATCGAGGGAACGAAAGCGATAATAGGGATCATTGCTAATTTTGGCTTTTAAAGGGTTAAAAGTGCGTCCTAACCAGTTTTGCGGGGTCATTACAGTAATTGTCGCCGTTTTTCTTCAAATTCGTACTCAGAAATTAATCCTTCTTGTCGGAGGCACTCTAATTCCCTTAAAGCTGCCCCGATCGCCTCTACTTGTTTAGGCTCTAAACTGGGGACAGTGGCAGCAGCGGTGGCAGTGGGAAAATAGTTAGCCAAAAATTGGTTATCTTGGATTAAATACCACACCGCATCGATCGCGCAAGCCACCCGGGGAATCGGAGTTTGCCAAAGGAGAAGATAGATAATTCCCCAGAGAGGTTGGCCGAGATAGAATTTATGAATACCGGCGATAGGAAAGGGTAAAGCGAGAATACTACCGATAAAAGCCAAAAAAATCGCTAATTTACGGCTTTTGGGCTTACTTAATAATTTTTCCACCAGAAGCATGACACTTGTTCGAGATTGATTTTAGCCTGATCTGAACCTTCTATCTTAAAATACTCTTTGGTTCTAACATAGGGATAAGCAATGACTAGCAGAATCAAGGAAATTTTTCAGACAGGACAACCGGATCAATCCGTCACCGTGCAGGGTTGGGTGAGAACAAAACGAGAATTAAAAGAATTTACTTTCCTGGAAGTTAATGATGGCTCATCCCTAGCTAACTTACAAGTTATCCTCGAATCGACTTTACCCGATTATGAAAATGTACTAAAAACAATTAGTACAGGAGCAGCGATCGCTGTTTCGGGAAATTTGGTTCCTTCCCCGGGTAAAGGGCAAAATATCGAGTTAAAAGCGGCCGAAATCACCCTTTATGGTGACTGTCCTGCGGATTATCCCCTACAAAAGAAACGTCATTCCTTTGAATTTCTGAGAACTATTGCCCATCTGCGAGCAAGAACCAACACCCTAGGAGCAGTAATGCGGGTTAGAAACGCTTGCGCTACCGCTATCCACAGTTTTTTCCAAGAAAAAGGCTTTATTTGGGTACATACTCCCATTATTACCGCTAACGACTGCGAAGGTGCGGGAGAATTATTTACAGTCACCAGTTTAGATTTAAAAAAACCGGCTAATTTTGCTGAGGATTTCTTTGGTAAACGGGCCTATTTAACCGTCAGTGGACAATTACAAGCGGAAGTAATGGCCATGGCTTTATCTAATGTTTACACTTTTGGCCCGACTTTTCGCGCCGAGAATTCTAATACTTCCCGTCATCTGGCCGAGTTTTGGATGGTGGAACCGGAAATGGCTTTTTGTGACTTGGAAGGAGATCAGGATTTAGCGGAAGCTTTTCTCAAATATATCTTTAAATTCGTTTTAGAAAATTGTCCCGAAGATTTGCAGTTTTTTAACGAACGTATCGATAAAACGGTGTTAAGTACGGCCGAAAATATCGTTAATAGTGAGTTTGGCCGGATTACCTACAGCGAGGCGATCGAGTTATTAGAAAAAGCCGATCGTCAGTTCGAGTTTCCAGTAGAATGGGGCGTAGATTTACAGTCAGAACACGAACGTTATCTAGCGGAAGAACTATTCAAAAAACCCGTGATTGTCACCAATTATCCCAAGACAATCAAAGCTTTTTATATGCGTCTAGATGACAATAATAAAACTGTTTCTGCTATGGATATTTTAGCACCCAAGATCGGGGAAATTATCGGCGGTTCCCAACGGGAAGAACGATTAGATGTATTAATCCAAAGAATGCAGGAACAGGGTATGAATCCCGATGATTTGTGGTGGTATTTAGATCTGCGTCGCTACGGTTCCGTTCCCCACGCTGGTTTTGGTTTAGGATTCGAGCGTCTGGTACAATTCATGACGGGAATGACCAATATTCGCGATGTGATTCCTTTCCCCCGTACCCCTTTAAGTGCCGACTTTTAGGTTGATGTCTAGGATCGACGGGAGAAAGGAGGAATGTAAATATTTATTAAATTGTAGCTTAGGCTACAGTTTTAGAGTAGAAAATGTGTATTGTTTCACTGTCCTCCTTCTGTCTTGGGTTGGGCTATTGCTTGACCTGACTGCGAGAGGTGCGCTCTGCTACGCAGTGCCTTCGGCATCGCACTGTATCTAAGTTAACTCATTTTGCTGAAAATTATGACGGGAATCTTGACGCATTTGTTCAATAACTTCGGGATATTTTTCTATATCTTCTAAGGAGTTTAAAGGTGGATAAACTACTCGATCTTTTCTTTCATTTACCTTATCTACATAAGCATAAAAAGCCTCGTCATCCTCACGATGAGATAAGACATAACTTTTTAATTCTTGAGAGGTCATAGTTTTAAAATTAGGTTTTTGATTCATTTTATCCATTGTCCATTAGGTTTAATTTCAATCTCAATACCTTCACCAATTAACATGAAAATATTTTTAGTACGCTCATCCAATCTTATTAAGTTAATTGGTAAATAAAACCTTGTTGCCCAAGAAGATAGGGTATAACATTGTAAGAGTTGTGCAAGTGTCGGAATATTTTTCCCTCCCAAAACTGAACGAATGACACTAATTATAACAAAATAGAGAATCTGCTTCAACAACTTCGAGACAGAGTTGAACGCAAAGGCGAATCCGACATACCGCGCCACAATAACTCAAGGAAGACGATAGTTCGTCTGAGAAGGGGTAAAACAGGGGAAAACACCTGAAACTCCTTCCCCTATGAATCCCTAAGCCAGGGAGAGGAATGTAAAGATTTATTGAATTGTAACTTTTGATACAGTTGTGGGGGGGGGGGGGTAATGTGTAGTGTTGTTTTTAATCGCCTTTGGGGTTGGGTTGGGCTGTTGCTTGACCCAACAGTCGCTACGGAAGCATCTACTAGAGGGGCGATATGCCACTAAATTCACAATAGAGGAGATAAAACAATGATCTATCAAAACCTTTTGCCAAAAATTGGTTCTGGCGTAGTTGCCTTAGGTGTACTGACAGGAGTAGGAATCTCTGCTTTACCAGCTCAGGCTTTTCAAATCTTCTTTGGAGAAGATTTAGGTCAAGGAGAATCGATTCGCCTTCCGAGTACGCCCAACGCAAACGCTGCCCAGTCCCAATTCCTTGGCAAGTTAAATAACGTCGGAACTGAAGATTTTGAAGGTGCACCCCATCCCCCTGGGCAAACAACTCCTTTTACCGTAACCTTTCCCGGTAGCTTCGCCACAACCATCACAGCAACTCTCTCGGATAATGGTACAGTTTTTTCTCAGCCGACAGGCACGAATGGATTTGGGCGCTATCCTACGTCTGGCAATCAATATGTAGGAACTGGCTCGCATCTTCATGTGAACTTCGATACCAATGTAGCTGCTTTTGGTTTTAAGGGTGTAGATATTGGTGACTTCGGTGGTCAAGTTACCTTAAATTTGAAAAAAGCTGGTGCTTTAGTTCAAAAATTGACCATTCCTAATACCATTAATGGTCTGGGTGGTGGAGTTCTTTTCTATGGGGTCATAAGCGATGGTCCAAGCGAACTTTTCGATGAAGTCGAGTTTAGCAATACTGCTCCTGGCGTTGACTTTTTTGGATTTGATGATATGACTGTGGGCGATCTACAACAGGTGCAGCCAACTCCAGAACCGACTAACCTTCTTGGTCTCATCGCCCTCGGAACATTAGGCGCAGCCTCAACCCTCAAACGCCAACTAAAACCCTCTAAATCCACTGAAAAAGAAATCACAAAAGTAGGCTAAATTGCTTCTAAAAATACCATAAATGCCCCTTCAATCAATCTTGAGGGGGTTTGTTTTTTCCTTTCGCTTATTAAACAACTATTCTGCGTCTGTTTCGCTTTCTAACACTTCTTGTAGTTGTGGTACTAAAATCTGTAAATCTTCTTGAATTGTTGCCCAAACTCTACTTAAATTAACTTGAAAATATTCGTGAGTTGCAACATTTCTCATTCCTGCCATCAAACGCCAAGGAATAAGAGCATAGCGAGACTGA
>SFAU01000228.1 GCA_007096045.1 Microcystis novacekii Mn_MB_F_20050700_S1
CCAGTAGTCAGGAGTCAGGAGAATTAAGAATGAACATTAATCAATTAAATGCTCTATTTAGGGATTTTATGCAATTTTATGCCCATTTTTTTCATTTTTGCCCTCTCAAAAATTAATTAGGCAAGAACTCTATTCTAAATGTGGAAGTATCCTGAACTCAAACCGGAGCAACAATGGTGTCATGAGACCCGATTATCAGCTTGGTCGCTAGGAAAGAGGAAAAAAGAATTGGCCAGACGAGGATTAACTCGTGAACCCGTTGGAGAGAATCAAGTAAAAAACCCTTCCTAGAACCAGGGTACTTCCCCGATCATAACTCGGAGCCAAGAAAGCCATGAGCAAATCCCGAAACAAGTCTTCAAAAACCCAAAGTAGTGACCAGAAGTTAAACATCATCAATGCCAAGGCGGCGGGAATTGACCCGGGAGCCCGAGAACATTGGGTCTGTGTCCCCCAAGAAGTGTGTCAGGAGAATACCAGGAGTTTTGGTGGCACCACTCCCGATTTGCTATTGTTAGCCGATTGGTCAGAAGAGTGCGGTATCACCAGTGTGGCGATGGAATCCACTGGAGTTGAATGGATTCCCCTGTTTCAAATCTTAAGTGAACGCCAGTTCAAAGTCTTTCTCGTCAACGCCAAAAGCGTCAAAAATGTCCCAGGGAGAAAAAGCGATGTGCTTGACTGTCAATGGTTACAACAATTGCACAGTTAGGGTTTGTTGGCTCCCTCTTTTGTTCCCGAAGGAGAAATAGTAGTTCTGAGGAGTTATTTAAGACAAAGAGAAAATCTGATTAGAAGTGCTGCCAGTCATATTCAGCGACTGCAAAAAACCCTAACCCAGATGAACTTACAACTCCATAAAGTGATTAGTGATGTGACGGGGGTAACCGGGTTAAATATCATCAGAGCGATTATTGCTGGCGAAAGAAATCCCAAGAAATTAGCCCAAGCTTGCCGACCGTAGGATTAAAAGTTCTCCCGCACAAATCGAGGCGGCTTTAACGGGAAATTATCGCAAGGAAATGGTCTTTATTTTGCATCAAGAACTGTCCCTCTATGAATTTTACCAACAACAAATAGGGGCTATTGATGCTGAAATTGAACAATGTTTGGCGAAATTTCCCTCAGTGACAGAAGAACCACCTCCGCCTTCAGTCAAGAAGAATCACCGTCGAAAAACCCATCCCCCTTTTGATTTACATGGTCATCTCTATCGCATTACTGGGGTAGATTTCACCACCATTGATGGCTTGGATGTGGTCACGGTGCAAACGATTGATTATTGCCGAAGTTGGCTTAGACCCCAGTAAATTTAAAACGGAGAAGCAGTTCGCCTCTTGGTTAGGTTTCAGAAATGTTGAATCTCGTAACAAAACTTTACATTTAAGAACAGGACAACCCCAGAACGCCATTTTTCAGATTGAATAGACAATTTTCCTAAACCAGTGTACATAGCTGATATGTTGACACATAAAACTCTGTAAATAGCGCAATTTATCTAATAAGCTTTTGCCAAATACTTCTTCAATATCTATTAGCTGCAAAATTAAATAAGCGATGATACAGCTATAAATTTGTATCCGAATTCCTCTCTCGTTTTTTGTGATTAAACGGTCAAGCTTGAGGTGCATTTTTAAGAACTTCCCAAGAAGTTCTATTTGCCATCTTTGTCGATACATTTCGGCAATTTCCTCATTACTTACCCCCCCTTCTCCTTCTAAGGGTAAGTCCGTCGCTATCCGAAATTCACTTTTACTTTCTAGATCACAAAACTCAACGATTCTTACCTCTACTTCTCTTTTTTCTGCTCCTAGCTTGCTCTGACCATTTTCCAGCATTTCTAGCTTCATATCATTTTTTACCCTTAAAACAAAGTGCTTGTCTTTTTTCTCTAATAATTTTCTGATTCTTTCATTAGAAGAAAAGCCTCTGTCCATTACCCCAACTCCATTTACAGGAATTTCTTCTATAGTTTTTTTCCCTTATGAGCGAGTCATGTCCTTGACCAAAATTGCTCACAATCCCCCCCACTTCTGTGGTGATACTATTTATTCCACAAAATAATTTTACTTGATGCCATCCTTTTGTCCACAACAGTTTACTTGTCAGTGAGATTATTGTCGAGTCAATTGGAAATAAAGCTTGAGCTGCTTCTTTTCCTTTTTTGTTTACTAAACTTTTATTTAATTTATTGATGATTTTCTCAAATGGTTCTGTCTCTCGGATTTTACTTGCCTTAGAAAATGTTGACGTATTGACATTAATTCCTTGCATTTTCAGGCGTGCGCTTAAGTCTCTCATGCTGACGATACTTTTATCCAGCGCCAAACCTATCCAACAGGACACAAAAGTAAATGTACTTAATGCGGGATAGTCATTTTTGGGGAGTGGCTTGAGAAGCTCTTTCATTAGTTTTGGGAAAATTGTTAGCATGGCTTATTCACATTTATTGGTGTATATTTACCTTGTTTTCTTATCTATAATATCAAATTTTGTACGACTTTTTTCCACGTTCAACACTTCTGGTTAGGTTTATGTCCAGGCTGTCGCATTACTGGCGGAAAAGTCAAAAGCTCACAAACTCGTAAAGTTGTCAATCGAGCCGCCACGGCCTTCAGATTAGCCGCTCAAGCAGTCAGTCGTTCTAGTTGCGCTTTGGGGGCTTTTTATCGTCGTCTTTATCGCCGCGCTGGTGCGGCCAAGGCGATTACGGCCACGGCACATAAAATAGCGCGGATTTTTTATCATCTGTGGACGACCAAACAATCCTATCAAGAGCTGGGAGCAGATTATTACGAACAACAGTATCGTCAACGGGTCATCAACAATCTCTCGAAAAAGGCGCAATCCCTTGGCTTTCAACTGGTTGAGGCTTCCTCAGCCTGAGTTAAGTTTCTGGAGAGTTATCAGTGATCAGATGTGAGTTTTTAAGTGTGCAGTATTATAGCGGTTCTCGCATTTGTGCGGCACACTTAAACCTTTGCTGATTAAGCTGTTCAGGATCGGGAATGTACCTCTTGTAAATCAGAAACGCTATAACCCGTATTTCTCACAAAAAGTGCGATCACCAACCCCAGAAGCTTTACAGAATGAGGGTTTGAACAGAGCGCTCGCCTCGAAGTACAAACGACAGTGTGTTGACGTTCCAAGACTTAAAATCATTATCAATTAGACGTTAGGAAAAAGAAGCAATTGATTACCATTTTTTTAGGCTAATTAATTGTTTGATTAGAAATTAGAAGTTGAAAAAAAACATAAAACCTTCTATAATTTAATCATAAAGATTATCTAAATAGACCAGTTTATGACTCCTACTTCTCGACTAAAAATCAGCCAGCAACTCAACCTTGGAAAACTTAAAGGAAAAGAATTAATCGCTAATTTTGCTGGAGGTATAATCACCTCAGATGCTGGAATTGTGTTGATAGCAGAGTTAGACGAAAAGCTGAAAATTACAGCTAGATTCGCCGAAGGTTTTCAAGACCATCGAAATTTATCTTACATAGATTATTCAGTTCATCAATTACTCGCGCCAAGAATTTATGTAATCACTTTAGGTTATGAAGATGTCAATGACCATGATAAATTACGCCATGACCCTGCTTTGGCAATTGCTCTAAAAAAATTGAATTTTATTGACTCAAACCAAGCAGGTTTAGCGGGAAAAAGTACAATTAATCGACTAGAATATTGTCCAGAAACAATCATAGAGCCAGAAAAAAGTCGCTACCATAAAATCGAACATAACCCCAAAGAAATTGAAAAAGCTTTTGTGGACATCTTTCTAGAATCCTACAAAAAGCCACCGAAACAAATTATTTTAGACATGGATGTCACCGATGACCAAGTGCAGGTCAATCAAGAAGGTGCATTTTTCAATACTTATTATAAAGGAGTGTGTTATGCGCCTTTGTATATATTTTGCGGGCATCATTTATTAGTAGCTAAACTGAGGTCATCCAATGTAGAGCCAGCAGCAGGAGCATTAGAAGAACTAGAAAGAGTAATTAAATTAATTAGAGAAAAATGGCCAAATACTCAGATATTAGTACGAGGAGATAGTGCTTATGCCAGGGAAGAAATTTTAAAATTCTGTGAAGATTTTCAAGGAGTCGATTATGTTATAGCTATGGCAACTAATAGCCAATTGAAGTTACGAGCGACCGAGGTAATTGCGAAAGCTAAAAATGATTATCAGCAAAAACTTGAGCCTGTTACTATTTTAATGGAGACGCTATTTTCTCCTGAAGAAAAATTAGAAGAAGTTGGGGAATTAGTTCCAGAATCGACTTTTTATCGCTCTCTTTGCTACAAAACTCAACAATCTTGGAGTCGTTCAAGAAGAGTTGTTACCAAAGTTTGTCATGGTAGTAAAGGATTGAAAATTCGTCATGTTGTCACATCTTTACCAGCTTCAAAAATCATCCCCTCAAAGCTTTATACAGACAAATATTGCCCTAGAGGAGAAATGGAAAATCGTCTTAAAGAACAACAACTAGATTTATTGGCTGACCGGACTTCAACCCAGACATTCGAGAGTAATCAATTAAGACTTTGGCTATCATCAATGGCTTATGTCTTGATGCAGGCTTTTCGTCAAAATTGCTTATCTAAAACCGCTTTTGCCCAAGCAACAGTAGGAACAATTCGTCTTAATTTTCTGAAATTGGGGGCGAGAATTACTGTGAGCGTTAGAAGAGTTTTAATCGCCATCGCTAGTTCTTGTCCTTATCAAGATATTTTAGTGATAGCTTACTCTAGAATTCAAGGACTTCCTGCTCCTGGATAAGTCGAATAGTTCTCAAAAACAACTAAATAATTTTAAAAAGGGCTGTTCATAAATTCAGCCTGTTTTATCATGAAAATTTTGACTAATTGACTAGATTTTATCTGTTGATTCCGCAAAAATTTGGCTAGTTTTGTCGAATTATCGCTCGGCAACCTTCAGAGTTTTTCTTAATTTTTAAAAACACAACTCTCAACCTCTAAATTAGGTTCTCAATTCAGTTTGTGAGAAATGCGGGTATAAATAGAAGTTTCTTACTGTCTTTTTACTGATTACTGACCGAATTGACATTATTGACAGACCACTAGTTAAAATAGAGTACAGACACACACATTTTAACCCAATGAAAGCAAGGTATCAATACCAGATTTACCCAACAGACCAACAAAAGAGGCTTTTGTCTCAATTGTTCGGGTGTGTGCCTGTTGTCTGGAATGATACCTTAGCTTACTGCCAAGAACTCTATCGACAAGGAGAGAAAAAGCCAAAATATACCGATTTGTCTAAAAGACTAACTCAGATTAAAAAAACAGAAGAAAAACAGTGGTTAACTGAAGTTTCTTCTATTCCTTTACAACAGTCTTTGAGAGACTTAGAGACTGCTTACTCTAACTTTTTTGCATCTTGTAAGGGAGAAAGAAAAGGAAGGGAAGTAAAACCTCCTAAATTTAAGAAACGTAAATCTAAACAATCAGCAAGATTTACCGACAATGGCTTTACCATTAATCAACACCACGTTACTTGAGCAAAAATCGGTGATTTAAAAGTTATCTGGAGCCGTCCATTACCCTCTAAACCTTCTAGCGTCACCGTGATTAAAGACGCGGCGGATCGATACTTTCTCAGCTTTGTTGTCGAGGTTCAACCTGAAACACTTCCTAACAATGGGGAGTCAGTGGGAATTGATCTAGGGATTGCTACTTTTGCGACTCTCTCAACAGGAGAGAAAATAAACGCACCGAAACCGTTAAAGAAACGATTGAAACGGCTAAGAAAGGCACAGAAAAACCTTTCTAGAAAACAGAAAGGAAGTAAACGAAGGGAAAAGGCAAGAAAACGAGTGGCTAAAAAAATAGAGTTGTTCGTGAAAATCAACCGATAATTTTAGAGGATTTAAACACATCAGGAATGGTTAAAAATCGGAAGTTATCCCGTGCCATATCAAACTTAGGATGGAGTTCTTTTCGAGATATGCTATCGGCAAAGTCTGATAAATATGGGCGTGATTTTCGGATAATTACGAGCTGGGAGCCAACTAGCCAACGATGTTCCTGTTGTGGGAATATTGGCGGCAAGAAAGCGTTAAATGTTCGTGAGTGGGAATGTTTTTTCTGTGGGACTTTTCATGATCGAGACGTGAACGCAGCAATTAATATCAAGGTCGCCGGTGGGCAATCGGAGACTTTAAACGGAAGTGGAGGAAAGCGTAAGACTTCTGTTAAAGAAGCAGCGTCCTGGGTCGCGTCAACAGGCCCGAAGATCATTCAATTAAGCTTGTTTGATCTGCTGGTCATCACCGTCCGTTTACGGCGGTGAGGATGTCAAATCCACATTGACAAAACTGATTTGAGAGTTCGTGTCTGACTATCTTCTCTGGTTGACTAACCCTTTCTAATGTGTACCCTCGATGTCCTTTTTGTCCTCCCGACTTTTTTCCACTTGCTTTCCTTAAAAGAAAGATCGGGTCGCCGCTATACAATAAAAGGGCATTTTGTAAAGATATTCTAGATGGTGATGCGCGAACCGATCGTCGAATTAAGGGGAGTGACCAAAGCTTTCGGCAAGAAAGTAATCTTAAATAACATCGATCTGAAAGTGTACGAAGGGGAAGCGATCGGCGTGATCGGTCCTTCTGGTACGGGAAAATCGACCATTTTGCGTTTAGTCGCCGGATTACTTGCCCCCGATCGGGGAGAAGTGTACATCTACGGCACAAAACGGCAGAGAACCGTAGAACAGGGGGAAGATCCCCTCGGTGTCGGTCTAGTTTTCCAACAATCGGCCCTTTTTGACTCCCTCACCGTCGGGGAAAATGTCGGTTTTGCTCTCTATCGCCACTCAAAGCTAAAACGAGCCGAAATCCGGAATTTAGTGGAAGAAAAACTCGATTTAGTGGGCATGGCTGGTTCCTACGACCTCTATCCAGCTGAAATATCCGGAGGGATGCGAAAACGCGTCAGTTTAGCCAGAGCAATTATCAGCGATCCCTCGATCGCCGCCGATCGACCGAACATTCTCCTTTACGATGAACCCACTGCTGGACTGGATCCGGTTGCTTCTACCCGCATCCAGACGGTAATTATGGAACTTCTCAAGCTAAAAAAAGCCTGTGGGGCCCATCTCATTGTCACCCACGTCCACAGCACCATCGAAAATACCACCGATCGCATCGTTTTTCTCTATAAAGGTCAATTTCAATGGGTTGGACCGACTCAAGAGGCTTATCACTCAGAAATCCCCGTACTCAAGCAATTTTTTACCGGCAGTATCCACGGACCAATTCAGTGATCAGTGATCACTGAAATCCCCCGATTTCTCCTGTAAGATACCCCAGTTAACTATCCTAGTGTTAGTCATTTATCTTCCTCTTTTGATTCAGAAGAAGAAGACCATTGAGCTAAACCAGCACCAATTAAAGCACTAGGACTTGATAAGGCAATGATTAATTTTTCCTCTGG
>SFAU01000229.1 GCA_007096045.1 Microcystis novacekii Mn_MB_F_20050700_S1
CTTTTTAAGATTGTCTTGACAATTCCCGCAAAAGAGTTTAGCATCATGATTATAATAATTATAAGTTAGATGCGACTAGAATATCATATTTTAGTCGCTTTTTTTCATTATGAAGCTATCATTCAACACTTCTGGGTGTTACCATTCAAATTTATGCAATATTAATCGTATATTTGATTTTACAGCTTATGCAAATCCCCCAAATATATGGGAATACTTTACTTAATAAACTGCGCTATGTTAACTTAATTTTCTCGTCGGCTTGTATGTAAAGTTTTATGTACAGATTCAACATTTCTGCAATTAAATGGTCTATTTACAGATTTTATGCCATTTAATCCTTATTATTGTCGTTTTTGAACCCTCAAAAATTAATTATGCAAGAGATATTATCTAAATTACTTGTTAATACTGCACACTTAAAACTCAAATCTGATAACTGATAACTGATAACTGATAACTGATAACTGTTTTACTCAGCTTTTACCAAACCCTGAGAGCGAATACAGGCCTGTTCCCAGCGACAATCGGGATTAACTTCCACCGGTTTGAGTCGCGCCCAGATTTCGCCTTGAGCATCGGCATAAAAACTATCGATAATAGCAGGAATACAAGTACCGAAAGGTTCAGTAATGAGGACAGAATCGGTAAGATTAAACACTTCGCCATTGGCTCCCGTCGCTTTTTCGATGACGGGAATTTCTGCTTTGGGAATCGGTTTTCGGAATAGAGGAGCCGAATCGGAACGGGGACGGAGAGGAGATTTTATCTCGCTACTGACTGATTTTACCGTTTCCGCGGCTGGTTTTTCCTCAATTATTTCCGGAGGGGTTTCCGGGGGTTTGGGGGGTACTGCGGCTCTAGAACCCTTTTTAATAATTTGTAGAGGTTGTAGGGGAGGAGTAGCTTTAATTGGCTCTTCGGGGGGTTCAGGGGTGCTAGGGGTTTTCTTTGGGGGACGTGGCATGATACGACAAGGAAAATAAAAACTATAGGATTATTGAAGCATATCGAGCCGCTAACCCGCTCGACCAGTGCTTGTATCAATAAGATATCTAGGGTTTGCTGAAAAAGTTTTTCGTAGGGAGCAGGGAGCAGGGAGCGGGGAGCAGGGAGCAGGGAGCGGGTTTTTAAAGTTGGATTGGGAGTTAATCATACTATTGAAAACGGATTTGGTATTAGTCGATTTCCCTCTCTCCCCAACTTAATGAAAATTGTTATCATTAAGTATTGACAAAATTCCTAATAAGCTTATAGTTATTTATAGTGTTCTCCTCTTAAGGATCGGCAGTGGAACCGTGCGGCAGTCTCTAACAACGCGGTTCCCATTTTTTTGGGGAACGATAGAAGGCTTTTAACGTCTCTAAACTTCTAGGTTTCCTCATGCTTTGGCTTTTATGAACGATAATTCCGACCTGTACCTCGATCATCTCACCCATGCAGATACTGTCATTACTGCTGAAATTGTCGAGCATGAGAGTCAATCAACAGATGAGACAGATTGGCCGGCTCTATCCTCTCATTTACGTCAACAAAATCAAGAATTACAAGCGGAGAGCTGGCGACGGGAGCAAGCTCTCGCAGAACTGCGATCGCGGTTAGCCGAGCAACATCGTCGCTTGCAAAGTTGCGATACTCTAATCCAGCAGCAAAACGAGGAACTACAATACGAAAAGCAACAATTACAGCGAGCTTTAGGGGAAATCGAACAGTATCGTCAAGCAGAACAACGGCAACCGATGATTATTGCCAATTTGACCGCAGAATTGACCCGCACGCGCCAACAATTAGCCCGTTTAGAGCGAGAATGTGCCTTAATTCAGGAAAGTTATCAGGAAAAAAGCCAAAAACTGTGCAACTATGACCAGCAATTGCAGGAATTACGCACCCGTCTCCAACGTCAGCAACGCTACACCCTCCAGTATAAAGCGGCCTTGGCCCAGTATTTCCAGCGCGGTAGTGATCGCAATTCTCCCCCGGATTTAGCCATTGTCGCCAAGGCAGCCGCGATCGAGCCTTGGTCTCAGACAGAGAATCAAGAAAGCGATGAAGTGACTCCCATCGATGAGTTTTTAGCGGAATTAGAGACAATTGAGCCAGTAGAATCCTTAAATAAGAAAGATAGGGATTGGCCCGCACCTATCATCTCTCCTTCCCCGAAATATTCCTCTTTTCGGGTTGATTTGCCCACTTTTATTAAATATCGCCAAGAAAAAAATAATTCCTGAACAACAGAAAGAGAGCCGGCGACTGTCCATGTTTCGTCTCGGCTCTCTATTCTGGTTCGCTCCTCACACTAATTAAAATCTATCATAAGCTGATAGTTTTGTCCACTAAATTCATAAAAGTTAATATTTTTAGCGAAAATTTGGGTTTAAAACCCTGTCATGACCGCTTAGGGTAGGGCGGCTTTTTGGTATCTTTAGCTATCTGATCAATTCTCTGAGAACGTCCGTCTTAGTTCCACCAGTAGCTTGACAGAATTGATCTAGATGCTCCCTTTCGGAATCTTCTCGACGTTGTGAGATCATCAGTGCTTTGTCTCGTTCCCAAATATCGCTCTTCTGGGACTTGCGGACATCCCTGACCGAATCTAGATTCTGAAACCCTTGCTTGACAAGTAATCGCTAACTTTTTTTCTCATAAAAACTCAAATTTCGGGTTTCTGTTAGTTAGCGATAGCTTGAAGGCTTACCCCATAAGAGAGCTAGAGTTTAGAGACTGTAAGACTTCCCCCCCCGAACGGCTACAAAGAAGTTGACCTTTTTTTAGAGCGTAATCGTAAACCCATTAGTGCAGTAACTCCTAAAGCGATCGCCGAGGTCATTTCTGGGGTTGAAGTTATCTTTAAAATTTGCCCCTGTCCACCCACAAAGCCTTGATTGGCAACATAGATAGCTCCATCACCCCCAATTGCTAAACCCGTGGGAAAGGATAAACCCTTATCTAAAATACTTTGACGAGTCCCATTAGGTGCTATTCTCCAAAGCTGACCACTAAAATCTCCTGCCAGAAAATTACTAGCATATTCTAGAACATATAAACTACCATCGGGGGCGAAAGCAAGATCAATGATATTAGTAAAACCTGTCGCAAATTCTTCTAAATTGGTGCCATTAAACCGATAAACATTAGCCCCACCCACGGGAAAAGGAAATCCAGTAAGTTGCCCGATATAGAGTTGATTGTCCGGACCAATAGCCATCCCTGTGGGTACGGCTTGCATGGGAAAAGGATTCGGTAAATTAGGAATAAAGGGTGGTGGTGTAACTAAGCGAACGGGAAAAGTAGCGATCGCTTGTATATTGCCGTTGCCATCAACTCTGAGCAAGGAATTTCCCCCCGCATCGGTGGCATAAATAACGCCATTTTGCACAACCAGGGAGTAGGGATTACTATCAACTCCACCCCCATCAGGATTATTATTTCCCTCAAAACCGGCTAAATCTGCTTTTAGTGACCAACTAGGTGTTCCAGATAAGTTTATGGCAATTGCTTGGCCAAAGGCAGGAATACCTAAAGTATTATCTCTAACATTGGGATCAGTTCTCAAACCGATAATACCGAATAGCTGCCCTGATTGGTCAAAGTAAAGGTCTTGAAGACCAGTCCCTTCATTGCCTGATGGTTGTTGAGCCAAGGACGGTAAATTATCAATCAAGACCTCCGTTGCTCCCGTGGTTGTCTGCAAACGAGCGATCGCGCTAGTGGGTCCGTAGCAAACTTGACTTTGACCTCTCGCAATACAAGTTCCGTTACCACCTCTTCCCGCTTGGCTGATATAAAGCTGCCCATCAGGACCGAGGGTCATACCTCGAGGATTATTTAAACCGCTTGCGAGAACGGTGGTAGAAATATTAGCGGCTAATATCGGAGCGGTTGGACTAACAAAACCAACAGTGAGAGCTAGGGTGAGGGTTAACTTTTTGTTATTCATACGTTACTGCCAAGTTACTAATCATCAGACCATCTTAACCTAGGTTAGTCTAGATAGGTTAGAGACAATTGACAAAGACCCTCATGAAATGGGATATGAATTTGGTCGTTGGACAGCAAAAAGATTGGCTACTTAGCATTCGACTGATCTCACGCAGATCGACTGAGATCGCCGAACGTCCGAAGTCTGACAGAACAGACAGGAATAGAGTTAAGTAGTTCTCAAGTCACGAACATTAAAAAAAAAATACGTTTATATTTGGGCACAATATAGTTTAGAAGAGCGACAAGACCCTAAAAAAAGAAAAGAATTTAAACAGAAACTAGCGGAATATTTAAAAATAGCCAAAGAAGAGCCAGATCAGCTACAGGTATGGTTTTGGGACGGAGCTTTCAAGGTGGCGAACCTGCGTCGCCACACAGCCCCTCACGAATTATTGCCATTAAAGTTAACTCTATTTCTGGAAAGGATTCAATAAAAATACTTTCACCTCGATAATATTTCTGAATATCCCGATAACTACCATGCCGAGAATGGCGATAAACTTCTAAACATTCTTCCTCGCAATTGACAATCCAAACTTCTTGAATATTTGCTTCCGCATAAAGAGGAATTTTAGTATAGCGATCATAATCGAAAGTAGAATCGGAAACTTCAATAATTAAATAGATATCTTGGGGACAAGGATGGGCAGCAACATAAAAATCCGATCGAGGTATTAGTAAACTTAAATCTGGTTCTGGTTGAGAATTATTATTTAATCTAATCGGATTTTGCACCCTGAGAATAATTTTCTGTCCTAACTTTTGATAGAATAATTGTATTAATCTATCTATACCAGCAGCATGACGGGTTCCCATCGGTGACATTTTGATAATTTCTCCTCGAATTAATTCCACTTTTTCCTCGGGTTTGATTATTCCCTCGGTTGCCATTTTTTCGTATTCTTCCACCGTAAATTTACGGGTAATCAGTGATAAAGACATTTCAACTAAACTCCTACTTTCTCTTTATTCTATCTGGACAGCCTTCCAACGAGTGAATTATCGGTATTTAAACCATTAATCGGGGGGAATAAACTAACTTTTTGGGGACTTGTACTGATTTTTCAAGAAAAATCATCGCTTGCCATGGCGACAAAACCGCTAGAGCTAACGTCTAGAAAGCTGGGGTAGGATCGAAACTGCCCCAAAAAAGCTACTATAGGTCAGTTGTCGATGTCGAAAAAAATAGCCGTTCCCCTCAGGAACATTAAGTCGAGAAATTTTATGGTTAAGCGAAAACAGCCTTATAGTTTAATTTATCTGCTCACTCTGGTAATCGGTTTGGTGATTGCGATCGCACCTAACGGACAAGCACAAACCCCCGACTCTAACACTCCTGCTAGTGATCCTAACGAATTAAAACCCTTAAATCAAGCCGATAGTGTCCTGAGTCTTCAGGGGGGACAACGTTTAGTGGAAGAAGCGAACACCGCTATTAATGCCGCTAAATACGATGTCGCTGTGGACAAACTCAATCAAGCGCGCCGGATTTTTAACCAACTATCTAACTATCATCTGCAATTAGCTAATAGTTTCTCAGGAATTGACCCGAAAGTATTCGATTCTCAGCGTCAAAGTGCTTTAAACACGGGACAAATGCGGGATGAAGCCACCTATAAGCTTGCTTTGGTCCATAGGGCGCAAAATCAGCCAGAATTGGCGGTTCCTTTGTTAATTCAGGTGATTCAATCCCAAAACCCCACCAGTGAATTAGGACAAAAAAGCTATCAACAACTCTACGAAATGGGATTTGTCAGCACACCCATCTCCGCACCGACTCCCACCTCCGCAACTCCTAGCAATCCCCCCCCACGGCAGTAAATTTTGTCCCCATTGACGAGCTTTCGGTAACAATGGGATCAGAGTATCTTTAATTGTTTTGAGGAGTTAAGATGGTTGACTTTCGCCAAGTAGAAGCGATGATTCAAGAACAAATCCCCGATGCACAAGTGATGATTCGGGATTTAACGGGAGGTGGCGATCATTTGGAAGCGGTGGTTATTTCTGGCGAATTTGCCGGCAAAACCCGCGTTAAACAGCATCAAATGGTTTATGGTGCTTTACAATCGGCACTGGCTACCGAAGCCATCCATGCTTTGGCATTAAAAACCTACACTCCCGACAGTTGGGCAGCAGAAAAATAACAGTTATCAGTTATCAGTTATCAGTTATCAGTTAATTTTTTTCTGGTTTTGTTTGTGGCTAATTATCTTCACGCAACACAGTCTAATTTAATTACTCATGGTTAGTCCTTTACTAGAACCCTTTCGAGAAGCCTATCGTAATTTGGAACTTTTACCTCTGCGATCGGATAAAGAATTAGAGCGTTTTGCTGTCAAATACGGCACAGAAATTATCGAAGAATTAGAACAATTGGTAGAAGATAGTCCTTGGGAAGACGGAAAAATTATTCTAGCAGGACATCGGGGTTGTGGTAAATCAACCCTACTCTACGAATTTAAAAGAAAGTTAGATGATCGCTATTTTGTTGTTTTCTTCTCGATCTCAGACATGATCGAAATGTCAGACGTAAATCATGTTAATATTTTATTCTCGATCGCCGTTCAGATGATGTCAGAAGCGGAAGCCCAAAATTTAACTATTAAAGATTCTATTAAAAAAAGCTTTTATCAATGGTTTGCTGAACAAATTCGCACCGAAACCAATCAAGCAGATGGCACTATCGAAACAGGTTTTAACTTTTCTGCTTTACTAGCTCACATTAAAGGAATCCTCAAGATTAATTCAACTATTCGCGAGGAAATCAAACAAAAATATGAACGGAGAATTACTGATTTAGTTGCCCAAATTAACATTATAGCTAGTGCGATCGAGTCCCAAAGTCAGAAAAAAATCTTAGTAATTGTTGATGACATTGATAAAATTGACTTAGCACAGGTAAGGGATATTTTTCAATCCCATATTAAAGCGATTATGTTGCCCAGTTTTCGGATTATTATGACTATTCCGATCGCCGCTTTAAGAGAAGTAGCTTTAAAGGCAACTCTCCAAACAGAAACTAACGATCAGATCGTACAAATGCCTGTATATAAACTCTTTAAACAGGGAGAAATTAATTCACCTAACGCTATACCCGATCCGGAAATTATTGCTACTTTAACCGAGATTATCACTAAGCGCATCGCTCCCGATTTAATCGATGCTGACACCCTCGAAAAAATTTGTCTTTATAGTGGGGGAGTATTACGAGAATTAATTCGCATTACTAATGATTGCTGTCGGGTTTGTTTGCGCTCGGTTCGTCGTTATCCTGATGATAATACCCTAAAAATTAATCAAGCTGTTTTAGAACAATCAATCACAGAACTTAGTCTCGATTTTGCTGAAAGTATCGGTACAGCAGATGAGGAAATTATTAAAACTGTTTATGAAAAGTCAAACCCGAAGGATCTCAAGGATCAAAATTTTCTAGATCTGTTGCATGGTTTATATATTTTGGAATACCGCAATGGCGATCTCTGGTATAATGTGCATCCGATTGTGGTTGAGTTAATGAAAAAAAGAGGAACAATTTGAATGGGATAAATAAGTAGTTATAATTAAATTGAAGATGGCTCCCCCCTTGATCCGTAGGGTTGATTCATAGTAGGGTTGATTCATGAATCAACCCTACCTAATGGGGGTATCTGACAGTTTTTAACATTTATCCACTTATTATGAATAATGAAACATCTTCAATTATTGACCAAAATGAAAGAGAATACGAAGGTTTAATCGTGTCTCTAGAGGCAAATCAAGAGAGATTAAATATATTGATTTGTGTGTGTGATCAGGAAAAATTGCGAGAAGAAATCATTGATCGCTATAGCAAAGAATTAGAACCAGTAATCCCTTGTTATCGGATTGATTTAGATCAAAAAGAACCGAGTTTAAGAGCAGCAATTGCTAGTTTAGTCTCCAGAAAACCAGAGTTACTACAAAGCAAAAACGCCGTGATCACAACCACAGGAGTGGAAAAATTACACTCGATCGAATGGCAACAGGAAAAATCGGAACTAGACAAATTTTTTGGTTATCTGCAATGGACAAGGGAAGGATTGCGAGAATTTCCCTATTCCATTGTTCTTTGGGTAACAAGCACAGTGGAAGTAAATTTACGCAAAAAGTCCCCCGATTTTTGGAGTTGGAGAAAAGGAGTTTTTCGCTTTATTTCTCCTCCAAGTAACTTTTTACCTTCTCAGGAATTTTTACCAATTTTACAATCTTTTGACGAAATTACTATAGACAAAGATATTCCTTTTATCTCTAAAGAAGACTTGTTAGAACTAATCGAGCAAATCGAGGTAAATAAAGGCAAAAAAGAGCCAAGAATAGCGAGTTTATATGCCAGTTTAGCTAAGATTTATAACCATCGTTTATTAAATCTGCCATTGTCAGATTATCGTCAGGAACAAGATTTAGCGATCAAGTATTACCAAAAAGCGATCGATTTACAAAAAGAGTTAAATCTAGAACTTGATTTAGTTGCGAGTCTCGACTCATTAGCAGGTATTTACTATTCCCTAGGAGAAGACCAAAAAGCGATCAAGTTTTATCAACAGTCCTTAGCAATCTTTCAGAGAATCGGAGATCGCTGGAGAGAAGCAGATTCTTACAATAATTTAGGCAATGCTTACCATTCCCTAGGAGAAGACCAAAAAGCGATCGAGTTTTATCAACAGTCCTTAGCAATCTTTCAGGAAATTGATGATATAAAGGGAGTAGCGTATTGTTACAATAATTTGGGCAATATTTACAATTACCTAGGAGAATACCAAAAAGCGATCGAGTTTCATCAACAATCCTTAGCAATCAAACGGGAAATCTCTGATATAACAGGAGAAGCTTATTCCTATCTAGGTTTAGGCAATGTTTACGGTTCCCTAGGAGAAGACCAAAAAGCGATCGAGTTTTATCAAAAGTCCTTAGAAATCTTTCAGGAAATGGAGTCTATCATAGGAGAACCAAAGACTCTGTTTAATCTGGGACTTACCTACTATAAACTCAAACGTATATCGGAAGCGAAAGAAGCATATCTTCAAGCGCGGGAATTATTTCAAGCATTGGGGTTAGCAGGATATGTTCAATATTGCGATCAGGCAATTCGGCAATTATAATTACCCAGTTGCGATCGAGTAAAAATTTGTTGCTTACCCCTTGACTTTTGCTTGTTTTAATGATAGGACTTACTGGACTTGATTGCTTATCTCACCCGATTTTAAGCCAAAACTGGTTAAAAACCGCTATAACGTTCCTCTAAACAGGGATCACCTCGTCGATGGTAGCCATTAAGTTCCCAGAAACCCAATTGCTCTCGATCAAGAAATTCTAAGCCATTAATCCATTTAGAACTTTTCCAAGCGTAGAGATGGGGGACAACTAAGCGCAGCGGACCACCGTGGTCGGGGGGTAAAGGTTGACCAAACAGTTGAAAAGCGAAAAAATTATCCTCGTGCAGGAACTCCTCTAGGGTCAGGTTAGTGGTTTGACGTGGGTAGCTTCCGGCAGCAGGTCAATTAAGGTCATCAAATCCGATAGTTTCGTGTTCACATATTACCATGCTTGACTATATCTGACTATATTTGTATTAAAACTTTACAATACCTTAACTCCCGTCCAAGTCACATTTAATTTTGACCAACGGGTGACACAGTGAAAATCCTTGGTAAACTCCGACTGCGGTAGGGCCATAAAATCCGACCAGTTAAAAGTTTTAGTCGTGGCCACCTTTCCCCAAACCTTGAATAACCAGTTCTCGGTCTTGATTTGGGGAGTATCTCCGTAGGTAAGCACAGGAAAACCACTAGCGAGATATTGGCCCGGGGGAACTCGGTCTTGATCGGGAGATGCTGGTTTTTTAAAGAATTTGCCTAACATTAGTTGAGACTCGCGACGAAAATTTTAAACAAATCTTAAAATATTAGGGAGCGAAAAGGTCTTCTCTACCTCACTCCCCACCATCAAGTTATTCCTCGTCTTCCCCTTCTTCTTCCTCTTTAGTGGGATAGACAAAGCTGTTAGAACGACCAGAAAGGACAGATTTACCCAAAGATAAGGCTTTTTGCGCTTCCCGTGCCGCTTGCTTTCTCCAGTGCGCTCTCCGTTGGTCGCGCTTGGCATTTGAGGTTTTCTTTTTGGGACAAGCCATAGTATTTTAACGATAGTTATAGACTCACAACCTTTCTATTCTACTCCCTATTTCCCTAATCGGCTCGCTCACTTGTCTGATTCCCTCGCTCACTACTGCCCAAAATATTGATAAAACTTAATAATTATCATTGGCTTATCTATTTATGTTTAAAATCCTATATAGCTATGTAGTCAAGTAATTTCCATCATGGTCACTACCGTCGAACCCCTCTCCCAGAAAAAAGCTGTTCTACGCGAAACTATCCTCACCCCTCGTTTTTACACCACCGATTTTGAGGCTGCCGCTAATTTTGACCTTTCTTTGCAAGAAACCGAAATCAAAGCGATGTTATAGTTAGTAAAAGTATAGTCAAATATAGACAGACTGAATTCCATTTCAGAAATTCCCTTCACTTTTACTTCGAGAGATTGATTCTCCTTGGGTGAACTACGCACCTCTCTATCCC
>SFAU01000023.1 GCA_007096045.1 Microcystis novacekii Mn_MB_F_20050700_S1
AACAAACAACAGCAAACCAGTGGTAGCAGCCGATAGTATCGGGAAAGACACCAAAAACCGACTATTCAGGTGATATTAAAGCGACCACTGGTATTTTATCTTCACCTAACCGGTTCTGTAACTCTGTGATCTTCCCTATGTCACATTTTGGGCGCCTTGGGGAAATCAGCACTGCTGATTTAGGTATGATTATGGTCATAGAAAAGGAAAACAGAACTACATTTGTGTGCATTGTGGAAGACAATTTATAGAAGTTTATGAACCCCAGAGAGGTTATTGCTGCTCAAAAAATGCGTTGCCGACGGCACGCTACGCCTTGTCAAATAAAAGCATGAAAACTGACACGATTTTTTATCAACTCTTTCAATCATTCCCCTCTATCTTCTTTGAATTAATTCAACTCCCTATCAACGAAGCCAATAACTACCGCTTTGACTCAGTTCGTCTGGATGGAGTCTTTCTACCTCAAAATAATAACCCTCAGACTCCTATCTACTTTTGTGAGGTGCAATTTCAAGAAGATAAGGCTTTTTATCAGCGCTTTTTCACTGAAATATTCTTATATCTCAGTAAAACTGACTTAACCAATGATTGGCGGGGTGTGATTGTCTATCCTAACCCTCAAGTAGAAACCAATCAAGTTCAACGCTATCGGGAACTCCTCAACTGCGAGCGAGTGAGACGGATTTATCTGAATGAATTAGAAAACATTCCTCAAACTTCGATTGGTTTAGCCACAGTGCAATTAATCACCCTATCTAAAGCAAAAGTGCTTGATAGCACCCGAAAATTAATCCAAAGAGTGAGAGAAGAATTAACCCCCGACCAAAAACCCCAAGAACTCTTACAATTAATAGAGACGATTCTCGTTTATAAGTTACCGCTTCTTAATCGTCGGGAGATAGAAACTATGTTTAGTTTAGATGAATTAAAACAAACTCAGTATTTTCAAGATGTGCGCGAGGAAGCGCGTCAGGAAGGTCGTCAGGAAGGTCGCGAGGAAGGTCGCGAGGAAGGCAGACTAAACAAAGCACTAGAGGCTGTCCCTCGTTTGTTAGCCTTAGGGTTAAGTGTTGAGCAAGTCGCATCCGCGTTAGAGTTAGAGGTTGAACAGGTTAGAGCTATAAGCAGTCCGCGCATTTAAATTTACGGGCAGCTTAATCTTTATCCTTGCACTGCTGAGAAACCTACCTATGACTAAAAGAGCCTTACTACTAATTAATCGTCACTCGCGCAAGGGTAAAGAAAACTTTGCTCAAACTGTTGATCTGCTCAATCATTGGGATTTTGAAATTATCAGCGTCCCTTTGAAAAAAATAGAAGATATACCTTTTTTGCTGGAAAAATATCGCTCTAGTATTGATTTAGTTATCGTCGGTGGTGGCGATGGGACTCTTAATGCTATGGCGGATGTGTTGGTAGAAACTCAACTGCCCCTAGGCATTATACCTCTGGGAACAGCTAATGATTTGGCCCGGACTTTAGGCATACCTAATTCTATTCCCGAAGCCTGTCGAATTATTGCGGAAGGTAATTTAAAATATATCGATTTAGGTTGGGTAAATAATAAATACTTTTTCAATGTGGCTAGTTTAGGATTAAGTGTGAAAATTACCCAAAAACTGAGCAAGGGTTTAAAACGACGTTTGGGAATTTTGGCCTATGCTTGGACAGCTTTACAGGTATTGAGTAAAACCCGTCCTTTTACCGCCATGATCGGTATTGATGGCCAAAATATCAAAGTTAAAACCCTACAAATAGCGGTGGGAAATGGTCGTTATTATGGGGGAGGAATGATGATCGCTCACGATGCCCAAATTGACGATCAAAGGTTAGATTTATATAGCCTAGAAATTGAACACTGGTGGCAAATTTTCCCGCTTTTATGGACATTACCGCGAGGACAACAGGGTTTATTATCTTGGGTGAGAACTCTTAAGGGGAAAGAAATTCAAATTCAGACTCGAAAACCCCATAGTATCAACACCGATGGCGAAATTACTAGCACTACTCCCGCCATGTTTCGAGTTATTCCTAGCGTTTTAGGAGTCTATATTCCCCGTCAGAAAACACAATCTTAAAATTAACGAAAAGGGGGAGAATACAATAAACCGCCCTTTGTCCAAAGATTATTTAAACCTCGATCGAGTTGCAGGGGTTTACCGATTTCGCAATCATAAATTTCCCCGTAATTACCCACCTGTTTTAAGACTCTTTGGGCAAAATCATTGGGTAAACCCATATCTTCACCTAACTTCTCATCGATACCCAAAAAGCTTGGATATTACCACTTAGTTTACCACTGATAGGGAATAATATTAGTATCATAAGGTAAGCGCTCTTCATCTGGTGCGTCTGCCTGAAAAGCGACCGAGTTTAGATGCAGTGCAAAAGCTTCCCGCTCGCCAATTGTCTGAAAACCATGCCAAATACCGGGGGGAATTTGTACCAGTTTAGGAGCTAATTCGCCTAAAAATATCGTGTTAATTTTGCCTCTGGTGGGTGAGGTTTCCCGGTCATCGTAAAGGACAAGTTTCAACAGTCCTACAATGACGGCAATTTGATCAATTTGCGTTGTGTGTCTGTACCAAGCTTTAACAATACCGGGCAAAGTTGAAGTAATATAAACTTGTCCAAAGCCGGGGAAAATCTTATCGTCAGCCCGTTGAATTTCCATGAGTCGCCCTTTTTCATTTGGCAATAACTTGAGAGGGCAAACTTCTACACCTTCTATCCATTGATCATTAGATTGTGTTAACTTTGTCATAGCTAAAGACTTAAGAATCATTGATCACTATAAGGAACCACATAATGAGCCACTATACTACAGATGTTGACCATTTGCGTTTATTTCTATTTACCACAGATGCTTTATTAGCTAAACAAGCCGAGCAAGTAGGGATTGATAGTATCATTGTAGACTGGGAACGGATTGGTAAACGAGAGCGACAGATGAGCTATTCAACCCAAATCAACGCCGATACACCAGAAGATGTGGTTGCTCTAGCTGAAGTTATCTCCATCCCAATTACAGTAAGAATTAATCCCTTAGATAACAATACTTCTGACGAGATAGAAACTGCCCTAGATTCTGGAGCTAGTATTATCATGTTACCGATGGCAAAAGTTCCCAGTGAGGTAGATAAATTTATTTCTCTAGTCAATGGAAGAGCTAAAACCCTAGTCCAAATTGAGACTCAAACCTTAGTAGACAATTGTGAGCAAATTCGGGAGCTAGGATGGGACTATGCTTACATTGGACTGAATGATTTAATGATTTCACGTCAAAAAAGCTGTATTTGGGATTTACTGGCAGATGCTACAGTTGAAGAAATTTTCCAAATTTTAAACAATCGTATCGTTGGATTCGGTGGAGTAACGAGAATTAGTGGCGGCAACCCTATACCCTTCCTCGAACTTCTGCATGAGATGGCGCGGCTCAATTGCGGTTTAAGTGTTTTGAGGCGTACTTTTAAAAACGAAATGAGTGGCCGGAATCTTCAGGCGGAGATCCAAGCGATTCGGGCTGCTTGGGTAGCGGCCCGTCTTCGCAGTCGGGAAGCAGTTTTAGCAGATCATCTCACATTTTTAAAGCGACTGGGAGCAAATTAGAATTATGATCGGCTTATAGATCAAAACGCTAAGGTTATGGACGTAGCTGTTATTATCCCTTTATTCAACGGCTCTCAATGGATTCGACAAACACTCGAGTCAGTATTTTCCCAGTCTCAACCACCGAGAGAAATAGTAGTGGTTGACGATGGTTCTGAGGACGAATACCTAGAGATTGTCAAGTCTTTTTCAGGTATCACTTTGTTACGAAATCCTGACAAGGGTTCTCATTGCGCCCGCAATTTTGGACTGCAACATACTACTGCACCTCTAGTAGCATTTCTCGATCAGGATGACATCTGGCATCGAGATCACTTGGGCATTATGAAGACAATTCTAGAACAATTTCCCCAATCTCCTGCTTGTGTAGCCAATTGCGCCCATTTTTATGAAGATAGCCTAAATTTTCCCTCTCCAGTCCTTAATCCTCAGTTTTTTGCTCCTTGGGACTTTTTCCCTACCAATTCTGTCGCCACTCCCTCAGCCACTGTGATTCGACGCGAAGCACTCGATTCCATCAATGGCTGGCCAACACAGTTTACGGGAACTGCTGTAGATTACTATACTTGGTTAAGGTTAAGTGTTAATCAATCTCTGATCAGAAACCATTGTATTACGGTTGGATATCGTCGCCATAATAATTCTCAGGGGACGAAGTTAAGATTACAAAACATTGAAAAATTAATAGATAATCACATAAACACTTTAGCAGATGCTCTTCGTTATCGGGTTTCTGTCTATCCCCAAGATGCTGTATTATTGGAAAATAGATTGAAATCGTTAACTAATATCTCGGATATTATCACAGCCACTATCAATGCTAATCAATCACTGCTGGTGAAAGGTGCTATTTCCTTTGAAGAAAGTCTAGCTAATGAGTCAACTGCTTTTATTAGCTCAATGTGTAACTTGCTGTTATGGTTTTTATATCCTTACTTAGAACCTCAAGAATTTACTTTGAAAATCATCCTCAAACATTGGCCAAATAAGGCAGCCAAAACCCGCCAAGGATTGAGAGAGCGAATTGCATTAAGCAGAATCCTTCCGAGACATCTATTAGCACATCCATTTGACCTAAGTTTATGGGCTTTATTAGTAGAGTTTGCACCTTTGATAAGCCATAAGCTTATGCCTTGATCAATTCCCCTGAAAAAACATCTAATCATTAATTCAATCAACAATATGGCTACTGAAAACATAATTAGAAATCAATTAAGAAACTTACAATACTTCCCCAAAAATATTGTAGTTAAATTCCTATATTTATTAAGATATAGACAATATGATCTCCCTAAAGAGCAAAGAGAAATTTTGAAGAAATTAGCAACTGATTCAACTGAACATCTTAATAAACGCTCTTTATATAGTCATTTATTAGGAACTTATAGAATCTTGAAAAAATGGAACTCATCTGAAGATATTTGTCTAGCTGGTCTTTATCACAGCATCTATGGAACTTATAGCTATAGAAAAAGTTTGGTTAATCTAGAACAAAGAGGTATAATTAAGGCTGCTATTGGTTCTGATGCTGAAAAATTAGTTTACTATTATTGTCTTGAAGATAGAAAACATTTTCCCTCTAATTTTGAGCAAGTTAATGAATTTAAACTGATAAATTATCGTGATAAAAAGGAAATAATTATAACTCAAACAGAGCTTAGTGCTTTAATAACTATTCGTTTAGCAGATCACTTAGAACAATTACCTTATACCCGTGATTATCGTCATCAAGAATTTTATCTTAAAGCTAAACCTTTCCTGACTCAAAAAGCTTATGCTGATTTTCTGATGGCTTATGGAAGAAAAATTTAATTATAGTTAATCAAGATGAAATTTAGTATTGTTATTACAACCCACAATCGTTTATCGTTGCTTAAAAGAGCAATCGCTTCGTCCCTAAATCAATCTATTCCCTGTGAAGTGATTGTGGTTGATGATTGCTCCTCTGATGGTACGGCAGAATATATTCAAAGCCTGGGGGAAGATATTATCTTCTATCGTAATCCCAAGAATATGAGGCAATCCTTTTCGGTAAATGTAGGGGTTCAAGCTGCTCAAGGAGATTGGATTAAACTACTCGATGATGATGACTATCTTGCCCCTAATTGTATAGAGGAAATAATGAAAAATATTGCTCAGTATCCCGAAGCTGTCATTTGTTCCTGTCAGGCTACACAGGTGGATATTAAAGGAGTAGAAATCTGTCAAACTCCAAAAATAGGACTTGAACAGGCTTTCTATATCGCTCAAGCAGATATACACTATGGTATGCTCCTAGAAGAAGTTCCCGTCGGAACAACTAGCCAAGTTGCTTTTCTCAGAGATGCTTTTCTTAACTCAGGGGGTTGGGATTCAAGTTTAGATGACTGCTACAATGACAGTGATTGCTGGCTTCGCATTGCTCAGTTTGGGGATGCTGTGTTTGTTAACTCCTGTTTAGTGTATCGAGTAGTTTGGTCCGGTAGTTATAATCAAAAGTCTTCATTGTTAAAGCGACTCAACACTAACATTTTGATCAAAGAGAAAATATATAACTTGGTTAATCCAAAATATCAGTCTGTTCTGCCACCACTCTCATGTATATGTAATTATGTTAAACTACATTGGTTATTAGTGGCCTTAAAACAAAAACATTTTGTTTTCGCCCTCAGAATCTCTTTTCCTGCCGTATTATCTATGAGGTCTTGGAATATTTTAGTTAAGGCAATCAGATCCCGTAATAATCCCCCTTCCAGAAAAAGCCTAATTTAAAAAACTACAAAGTGAAGTGACGCACTCCTTCCCAGTATCTTTGAGCAAGCTTTCAAAGGGGAATTATTATCTCGTTCCCAGGTTCTACGCTCACGATGCCCAAATTGACGATCTAAAGGTTAGATTTATATAGCCTAGAAATTGAACACTGGTGGCAAATTTTCCCGCTTTTATGGACATTACCGCGAGGACAACAGGGTTTATTATCTTGGGTGAGAACTCTTAACGGGAAAGAAATTCAAATTCAGACTCGTAAACCCCATAGTATTAACACCGATGGCGAAATTACTAGCACTACTCCCGCCATGTTTCGAGTTATTCCTAGCGTTTTAGGAGTCTATATTCCCCGTCAGGAAACACAATTTTAAAATTAACGAAAAGGAGGAGAATACAATAAACCCCCCTTTGTCCAAAGATTATTTAAACCTCGATCGAGTTGCAGGGGTTTACCGATTTCACGATCATAAATTTCCCCGTAATTACCCACCTGTTTTAAGACTCTTTGGGCAAAATCATTGGGTAAACCCATATCTTCGCCTAACTTCTCATCGATACCCAAAAAGCGCCGAATACTGGGGTCTTTGCTATCGGCAAAAGTGGCAATATTTTGGGAGTTAATCCCAAATTCTTCCCCTTGAATTAAACTAAAAACGATCGAGCGGACGGCATTCGACCAAGCGGGATCACCATCGGCCACGGCCGGGGCCAAGGGTTCCTTAGATATTACCACTTCTAATAATTGATGATCCTGCGGTCGGGGAAAAACCGAGCGCCGGGCCACCAATTGGGAGCGATCGGAGGTGACGGCCTGACAGCGCCCCGCCTGATAAGCTGTATATAAGGCCTCCACATCATCGGAAACGATCGGTTTATAACCTTGAACTCCCGCTTTTGCCATGGCATCGGCCAGATTTTGTTCTGTGGTGGTTCCCGATAGCACACAAATGGACTTTCCGCTTAAATCTTCTAATTTCTTAATATTACTGGCTTTCGTGGCCATAATTCCTTGACCATCATAAAAAACCGGGGTGATAAACTCCATCCCCAGAGCGGTATCCCGGTTAATCGTCCAGGTGGTGTTGCGACTGAGGATATCCACTTCTCCCGTCTGTACGGCAGTAAATCTCTCTTGGGGGCTAAGTTTACGATATTCGACTTTGGAGGGATCATCAAAGAGAGCAGCCGCAATAGCTCGGCAAATTTGCACATCTAAACCCGAATATTCGCCTTTTTCATTAACAAAGCTGAACCCCGACACTTCTCCGTTAATGCCACAAATTAACTTACCGCGATTTTTCACCGTTTGCAAGCGGCCAGCATCGGGACTACTTGCGGTGTTAGAACTAGAATTAGATTGATTTTCCGTCCCACAGGCAGTAATTAGCAGTAACAGCAGGGACAATGCACAAAAACGCCACTTTAGCATAGATATTCTCTGAAAAATTTTTTTGTCACTTAATTTTAGCTGAAAGACCAGAGGACTCCTAACAGTATAGCCACGATCGCACCGATAACCGTATTGATCACATTGACCAATTCATTAGTTAACCACAGAAAGCGAGTTTGTAGGGTAGCACCGATGAGACTTTCGATATTGGTAGCGATAAATGCCGCAATTACGCACCATAACACACCGATAAGATCGATCGCACCGATAGCCCATGCTAACAGGGAAATAGCCGTGGCTGCCAGCAAACCGGCGAGCGTTCCTTCCAAACTAACAGCACCTTCTGTTCCCCGGGGGACGGATTTAAAATTAGTAATCAGATAAGTAGTTTTACCGTAAGCTTTACCCACCTCACTAGCAGTAGTATCGGCTAATTTGGTGCTAAAACTAGCCACATAAGCGAGTATTAACAGGTAATCCCAGGGAGAAGCGGCAAAAAGACTGAGGATAGCGCAAATTGCCCCCGCTAAAGCGGAACCCCAGACATTTTCTGGACCGCGTACCCCCGCTCTTTTTTCGGCGATTCCCTCCGCTTCCTTGCGCGCTAAACCGATGCGGGTGACAGTAGAACCGACGAGGAAATAGAATAAAACAATTAGATAACCGCGCCATCCCAAGCTTCCCCAGACAATTACCCCTAGAACCCAAGCATGGAGATAACCCATGGCAGTTAAGAGCTTTTTTGGGGCAATTGCAGCGATTCCGAGGAGGACGGTATTGAGAAGAATAGCAACGAGCCAAGGATTGGTTAACATAGTATCGGGCTAAAGTTTACCTCCCCTATTGTATCGATCGAGTTCATGAAAACTAATCAACCTTATCAACCTCTTTTACTGCGAATTCTGCACGGATTAACGGGAATTGCTCTCATTGCCGCCATGGTTACGGCCTATTGGACTTATGATACTTTTGACGGTCGTTGGTTAAAACTGCCCTTACCAGAATATCAAGAAATTGAAAGTATTCATGGTACTTTTGGCCTCTATACTCTGATTATCTTTCCTATTTTTGCTATCTATGCTTTTCGTCGCGGCAACAAGAGATTAATTCAAAGTGATTCTCTTAACAAATTAACTCAATTTGGTAAGCCGATTTGGTGGTATAGTCTCCATCGTTTAGTCAATACTTTGACTCTTTTTGCCCTAACTTTTGCTTTGTATAGTGGCCGGATGATGGATTCCAAATGGCTACCGGAAGGGGAATTAAATCACTTTTGGTATTATGCCCATTTGCTCAGTTGGTTAATTATGGCAGTATGTCTGGTGCTGCACCTGCTCATGACTGCTAAAGTAGGAGGAGTTCCCCTGTTATTATCAATTATTCAATGGCATTTTCGTGAACAAGATAGCCCGAAATTATGGTTATCTCAATTACGTCAATGGGGGTTAAGTTTGCGTCTAGCTAATACTTTTCAGTGGCTACAATCTCTTAACTTATATAAAGTCTTAGAAATTGTTATTTTATTGGCTGTTATAGCAGCTTGGATTATTCCCAAGTTTGACTAAGCTGTACTATATTTAAACTGCGTATTGGGAATTTTAGTACAAACGTTCAAATTCCCTGCTACCCTCCTCTCCTATACCTTTTAAACAGGATTTAGTATAATTTATCGCTCCCGACGAGCAAGAATAATCATCGTCTTCGCTAAGGGAGCAATACGACCTATACGATAGATTTTATCTACCGATAAATTAGCTTCTGTTAACAGTTTTGTGATAGTTTTGACAGACCAAAATTTAATATGTCCGTGATCCCAAAGAGCGGTAAAATGATCGTCCATCTTGCCCGTAGCCGCTAGGGCAAAATTTTTGAGATAACTATGATAGGGAGTGGATATCAGCGCATATCCTCCGGGTTGCAGCAGATTATAAACGGTCTTAGCATAATCGCGCGGAGCATAGACGTGTTCTACCACTTCCAAACTAATTAGCAGCGGAAAAGTACCAAATTTACTAGCCAAATCATCATAGGCGGAGCCAACGTATAGAGCAAGTTCAGGATAGGCTTTTTTTGCCTCTGCTATCCCCGATTCGGAAGGATCGCAGCCACTGACTTGAAATCCTTTTTCTGTTAACCAATTAGCGATCGAACCGTTGCCACAACCGAGGTCAAAAATACGCTTCTCAGGAGGAGCAAGACTGTCAAAAATCTGACTTAGAAAGGGTAGCAAATAAGCGTGGGCGGTTCCAAAGCAAGAATTTTGATAATGATAATAACCTGACATACTTTACAGATTTTATTTATATTGATGGTGAGTTACAAACTTTTCCTTTTTGGCGATTCGGTCGCCGGTCGTCGTTATCAAAACACCCTACGCTCCATCATCAGAAAGGCTCTAATAGTTATGATCTGCACAACTACCCTTGAATGCTAATACAAAAAGTAACTTTTGTCAAGTAAGGTTGTAGTGAGATTAATCACATAAAATTAACACAATACATAGGGTTTGCTTAATAAAGCTAAAAACCTTGTTGGATAATATCTTTAGGCTTTTTTGAAATCAAAAAGTGCCAGCCTTTGGAGGGATCGGGGGGGGGGGGAGAATTAGGCACTTTTTTCCTGAAACTTAGGTAATTGACCACCTGAAAATGGTTAAAACCCCACACCCTACCCCCACGAAAAACTTTTTCAGCCAACCCTACATACCATTTTATGTCATTTTTCAAAAGTAATGACGGAATTAGTTGATCATTCCAAAGCGCAATTCCTCTCTCAGAGCGGAATTGCACTTTCAGATGTTAATCACGACTATTGAAAATTAGTGCTATAAAAATACTGCATTGACTATTATCAATAGACATCCTGCAAAAATCAAGAATATTAAAAACATTTCCTTAGAGGATGTCAACAGAAACCCTTAACAATTACCAAAGCGGATCGGAGTATAAATGAACAGTTAAAGAATCTCGATCGCTGGGGATACCAGTAATACAACTACAAATTTGAGTACCATCATCTAATTCTACCTCGCAAGCGTGACAGGAACCCATTAAACAGCCAGTAGGAATGTCAATTCCTGCTTTTTTGGCCACATCTAATAATAGTTCTCCAGTTTCCGCTTCCATGATGATATCATCGGGTAAAAAACGCACTGAAATAGTCATAATTTCTCCTTACAAATGAGCAAAAATAGGTGTAAGATTTAAATGTTCTTCCAGTAAATTAGCCATAGTATCGAGGGTTATTTCTCTTTGTTCACTATAGTTATTAATTTCCGTAGGCAAAGATAATAAACCGCGACGCTGACGTAGATGATTTAGCCAATTTCTTCGCCAAGAACCATTGTCAAAGATACCATGTAAATAACAGCCCCAAATTGAGAGAGAATCATTGACAATTCCTAGACTAGCATCTTCCTCGAACATTTTTTGATAACCTGATTCACTTTCCCATTCGCTGATTCCTTGGTGAATTTCGTATCCTGTTACTGGTAAACCCGCTTGGGGAAAATTAGATAAAACTTGTCGTTGACGGGTAATTTTTTCGGCAGTAATTACCGTTTTTAACGGCAGTAAATTTAATCCTGCTGCTTCTGTGTAGGGACTTTCTCGATGGTCAGGATCCAGGATTAATCGCCCTAACATTTGCAAACCACCACAGATGCCAAAAATAATACCTCCCCTTTGGTGATAGGCTTGTAATTGATTAGCCATACCACTTTGATTAAGAGCGATTAAATCAGCGACAGTGGTTTTAGAACCGGGGATAATTACCCCATCGGGATCACCTAAAGATTCCTGTAATTCTAGATAACGTACATTAACCGTTGCTTCGCCACAGAGAGGGTCAAAATCAGTAAAATTAGCGATATGAGGCAGACGAATGACAATGATATTTAGTTCAGCTTTTGGTTTTTGGGCAGGGCGATCGAGTAAACTGAGAGAATCCTCGGCACTTAAAAAGATATCACTATAGGGAAGAACTCCCAAGACGGGAATTTTTGTATAATCTTCTAGCCAAGTAATCCCCGCATCTAAGAGAGATTTTTGACCGCGAAATTTATTGATCACAATACCTTTAATTAAAGCTCTTTCCTCCGGTTCTAATAATGCTAACGTACCGACGACGTGAGCAAAAGCCCCCCCGCGATCAATATCCACCACTAAAATAGTAGCGGCATCGAGATATTTAGCCACCCGCATATTAGTTAAATCGCGATGTTTGAGATTTATTTCCGCCGGACTTCCCGCACCTTCACAGACAACTAGATCAAATTCTGCCGATAATTTAGCCAAAGATTCTTTAATTGCTTGCCAACCTGGCTCAAAATAATTCTGATAATAATCCGCTGCCGTGGTGACACCAACAACCTTACCTTTAATAATCACCTGAGAGGTCATATTTCCCTGGGGTTTTAATAAAATTGGGTTCATTTCTACCCGGGGGATTGTCCCCGCGGCCCATGCTTGCACCGCCTGGGCGTGACCCATTTCTCCCCCTCCAGCGGTAACATAGGCATTAAGGGCCATATTCTGACCTTTAAAGGGTGTTACCTGCCAACCTTTCCGGTTGAATAAACGACATAAAGCCGCAGTTAAAAAAGATTTACCCGCGTGGGATGTTGTCCCCACTACCATAACTGCTTTCATCTAGTTTTTTTATTGAGTATTTTCAGTTAACTGATAACTGATAACTGATAACTGATAACTGACTCCCAACACCATTAAAAAGAAAACCAAAGTTGCAGAGTATTGAAAAATCTTTGCCAGAAAGTGGGTTGAGGGAAAAAGTCCCCTTGGGGTTGCCATTTTTCTATTAATTTCCTCCCTAAAGGAGTGAGACGAAAACTATCGGTTATCCCCTGTCCATCTACTTCGCGCCGCAAAATTCCCACTTTAATCAACCAGAGAAGATAGCTTTCCGCTGCTGCTTCCGTCAGCAGTCTGGAAGTATAACCTTTTTCTAAACCCCCAGCACCAGGAATGCTTAAAAGTGATACACTTCGCTCAAGCATAGCGGCGAATAGGCTGAGACGGAAAGGTGAACAACAGAGGGCGCGTTCGGCCCTGGTGATGGTAGCATCAGGATAATTGATGGCGGTAACGGTGGGAGTCGATAGGCTCATAGATTCCGATCTTTTGGCTATTGATAAACTCATTGTTACATTAATTTCGCCTCAACCCCTGTTAACCCCAATCATCGATAAAATAGGGATGAAGTGTTAAGTAGCTTGAGTGTTTATGCAGTCTCCCGAACCGTTCGATACTAAACATACCCCAGAGGAAGTGGAAGTGGAAATCGAAACCGACGATTTCCCCCCCGTTGATACCCGGGTTAGTTTCGCTGCCACTGTTGAAAAAGCGAAAACTTGGTACGGCAGCCTGTCCACACCAGCACAGGTAGTTGTGGCAGTGGTGGGGGTTTTTCTGACTCTTTCGATTTTAACGGCGATTTTACGCCTAGTCAGCGCAGTTTTAAGTGCTTTAATCCTCGCCGCTATCTTTTATCTCATCTATCGTTACATCCTCAAACCGAAATTTTAGTCGGCTATGCACATTTTCTGTTCAATGTCAAGGGTTTAGTTGATAAAAAAAATTTATGGAAAAAACAGACACCAGAGATATCTTGGGGGAAAATGCGGCTAAGTTGGGATTGTCCAAGATCCAGCGTCATCTATTTCTCTGCTGCGATCAGACTAAGCCAAAATGTTGTGACAAGGAAGAAGGGTTAGAAGTGTGGGATTATTTAAAGAAGCGGTTAAGTGAATTAGAACTTGATCGCCCCAGCGCCGACCGTCCAGGCTGTATTTTTCGCACTAAAGCCAACTGTTTGCGGGTTTGTAGCCAAGGCCCGATTTTATTAGTGTACCCGGAAGGAGTCTGGTATGGAAGGGTCAACAAGGAAGCGATCGAAAGAATTATCCAAGAACACCTAATCGGTAATCAAATCGTCACCGAATATGCTTTCCTTCGCCACGATTTACCGGCAATTTCTCTGAACTGTCCAGGAGAAGAACCCGAAACAATAATCGATTAAAATATCGGTTGATTACCCCCTGATTAAGGTCGCTCCTTTGTCCGTCTCCATTCCCCCAACCCGGCAGCGAGGAAAATAGCGATGAAAGAGACCAACAAAGACAATAAACAACTTTTATTAATCGACGATGACCCAAATTTAATACTTTTGGTGAAAGATTATCTAGAGTTTCGTGGTTATAGGGTGACAACCGCAGAAAACGGTCGGGAGGCCTTGGAAATCCTCGAACGCGGGGCAAATGCGGCCAAAGCAAGGGAAATGCCCGATATCATTATCTGTGATCTGATCATGCCGGAAATGGACGGTTATGCCTTCCTTGAAACAATTCGTCAGGACAGTCGTTTCAGTGGCATTCCCGTGATTTTTCTCTCCCCTAAGGATCACAGTCAGGACAAGGTAACAGGTTTAACCACCAGGGCCGATTTTTATATGGTTAAACCCTTTGAACCGGAAGAATTGGTGGCCCGGGTGGAGTCTTCCCTCAAACAAGCGGGCCGGTTGCCGAAACGCAGCACCCGCATCCATTCCCAGTATGTCACCCCTGTTCAGGTTCCGGGTAATGTGGAATTAACCCCAACGGAGTTAAAAGTAGTACAATTGGTCGCGCAAGGACTGGCTAATCGGGAAATCGCCGCAAAACTCAATGTTAGTCAACGGACGATCGAAAGTCATGTGTCGAATATGCTTCATAAAACTGGTCTTCATAATCGCACGGAATTGACCCAGTGGGCGATCGAAAGTAATATCATTTTTCTTTATTCCTAGCAGGTATCCTAGACTAGGCCTTTTTCAGCAAACCCCAACTAAGCTGTACTGAATTTAAACTAGGCCAATATTCTGGGATATTTCTAGAACATAATAGCTAGAAATTACTGTAATTTGATGGGCGGAGTCGGACTCGAACCGACATGAGGGGCTGCCTCGCCACATTTTGAGTGTGGTGCGTCTACCAATTTCGCCATTCGCCCTTGGCATTAGCTTTATCATTATAACCCATTTTTGGCCCTTTTAACAAATTTTGATAATCGGGGGAACTGGCCCAACGATCGATTTCTCGTGCGCGCAGGACGGGGAGGGGATGGGTTAACTGTTGGGTTTGCAAACCCTTTAACATTTCGCCAATTTCCGAGGCACTGACGGCATCGTAGGACTTGGCCTGATCGATAAAAGCCTCTAAATTTAATAAAGGTGCGAGACTGGGGGAACCTCCGGCTAACTTCATTAACACCGACATGACGATTTTTGGGTCTTGAACTGCCAATAAAGCCGCTCGATCGCAGCTAAACTCGGCGCAGCGCACCCATGCTAACATTCTCTGTTGTAATGATTGCGCTAACATTGTCCCCCAATTGGGCAGTAATCCTGCCGCTAGGACGATAATATTGGCTAAAGTCAGATAAACGCCGTGTTCACATTTGAGATGACCTAATTCGTGGGCCATTACCGCTTGAATTTCTGCGGGAGTCAGCATTTCGATTAGGGAAGTGTGCATCACCATAAACGGTTTTTTGCCGCGCATGGCGAAGGTATAGGCGTTAGGAACGGGGTTTTGTTGAATGTATAATTGAGGTGGTTCTAAGTCGAGGATTCGGCAAGCTTCTAGGAGGAGATTATGCAGGTCGGGTAATTGTTTTTCCCCCACCAAAACACTAGCAGCAATATTATTTAAGTAAAAGAATTCCCCAGCGACGGAACCTAATAAACTTCTCACGGCTATATCTAACCCTGGCACTTGTTTGAGGGAATTAGTCGCCTCCAAGTCGATGGGATGCCGAAAATCATTGGCTTTTAAGCCGAGTAATAACTGTTTTGATAATTCCATATTCTTATTCATTTAACCAAGCTTTGACGCGTTCTAAACTTTTCCAATCGGGTTTTCTAGCCAAACCATCGGCGATATTTTCATCCACTTCTTGGCGAACTTCTTTGTTTAAACTAACTAATTGTTGCACCAGTTCAATATGTTCTCTAACTCCGGCGGTTTTGGTTTCTAACATAGCCAAAACCAAATTGATCCGGTTTTGGGGGGAAACTTTATCGAGTTTAACGGCTTTTTGGGCCGCTTTTAGAGCTAATTCCGGTTTATCGGTGAGCATATATAACCAAGCTAAACAGGACCAAACGGCGGCATTTTTCGGACTGCGATCGCTTAATTGTTTAAATTCCAGCAATAAACTGGCGGCGCTTTCTCCCTGTTGGTAGCGTTCTAAACCTTGTTCGAGGGTAAAATTGGCGATTTCTGTCATTTTCAGCTAGGGGGTTAATCAAGGAGTAAATTTAACGGTTATCGGCGTATTACACATTGTTAGTACAAATCACCTTTATCTAGTATTTTAGCAAAATTTGTCCCCTTGTCAGCAAAATTTTAAAAGACGATGCCGCGTTCTCTCCAGATCATCAATAGGCCACTCATCGAAACGAATAACATCACTGCTTGTTTAAATTGTTGGGGACTCATTCTTTCTAAAACTTTTTGTCCTAACCAATTACCTGGCCAGGCCGCTAATCCTAACAATAAACCATAACCGAGAAAAGGCAGATGTAAAACTCCAAAGGCTGCGTAGGCGATTAATTTAGCCACATGAACTACTACCATGTGAACGGATTTTGTTGCCACCATTGGTTCCTTAACTAGCCCATAGTTAATATAAAATAGGTTCATCATCGGGCCGGTACTACCGACTAATCCTGACAGGAAAGCGTAGATAAATCCCGAGGGCATAAAATACCAAGTTTTAATCTCAAAAAAAGGATTTTCTTGTTGGGGAAATAATTGTTTAAGTGAGGAGAAAACCAGAAAAATCCCCAAAACTAGCGGCAACCATTTAAATTGTAAATGGGCAAAGACAAAAGCGCCGAGGGTAGATCCCATAATTGCCCCAGGTAGATACCACACCGTCGAGGGCCAGTCAATGGCGCGCCAATACATTCCCATGCGTTGGACGTTACCGAGTAGCATCCCCGTGGTCAAAACCGGAGGAATGACGGCAGCATCGAGAAACCAACCTAAAACGGGGAGTAGAATCAGGGGGCTGCCGCCACCAGCAAGGCTACTAAAAAACCAAGCTAGACTACCTGCCAACATCAAGGTAACAATGATCATCGAGTTGTAAAGTTAATTCACAAAGAGTTACTTAATCTATTATGATATCTTCTTTGGGATCTTCGTCGGTATAATGCCATTCCACATTGGGCATAGCCTCGAAAGCTTGCCGGACGTAATCCTCCCAGAGTTTCCGCATTTTGGCTAGGTAGGGATCTCCCAAACGCAATTGTAACTTATGACGTAGGCTTAGGCTATTAGCTTCATACATACTCAAATAGATAGGCGGTCCGACAGAAATATTCGATTTCATGGTCGAATCGATCGAAAGTAAGGCACATTTGGCCATTTCCTCTAGGGGTGTATCATAGGTAATGGTGCGATCGAGAATCGGTTTCCCGTATTTAGTTTCACCTATCTGTAAAAATGGCGTTTCTTTGGTGGCTTGAATATGATTTCCCTGGGGATAAATCAGGAATAATTGCGGTTCTTCTCCTTTAATTTGTCCCCCAAGAATAAAGTTACATTGGAAATCAATATTATCTTTTTCTAGCCAGGTTCTTTCCCTAGCTTGTACTTGACGACTTTTATCACCGATATAGTGGGCCATATCGTAGAGATGAGTCAGAGAATGGAGACTTTTATCCTCTTGATTGTGCAGGTCTCTTTTTAGTTCGTGAATCACTCCTTGGCTAATCGATAAATTCCCCGATGTGCAGACCATAATTACTCTTTCTCCCGACACCGAAAAGTCAAATAATTTCCGATAGGCCGAGATATAATCGACTCCCGCATTCGTGCGAGAATCTGCCCCCATAACAATGCCAAAACGATTAATAATTCCTAAACAGTAAGTCATTTTCAGTTATCAGTAATCAGTGAACATTAATCATTAATTAGTAAACAGTAATTAGTGAAGATTGATCGGTGAATAATATAATATCATTTAAATCTTAAATCTTAAAACTTAAAGCTTAAAGCTTAAAAATTAAAACTGATAACTTAAAACTCAAAACTGATAACTGATAACTGATAACTGATAACTGAATTAAGCCATAACCATACCACCATCGACGTTAAAGACTTGACCAGTGATATAAATAGCGGCGGGATCGGCGGCTAAAAAACGCACCATGCCGGCGACTTCTTCCGGTTTTCCGTAACGGGATAGGGGGATATATTTGAGAATTTCATCTGCTTTGAGGTCATGAGTCATATCAGTTTCAATAAAGCCGGGGGCCACGGCATTAACAGTGATGCCTCGACTGGCAAATTCCTTGGCTAAAGTTTTCGTTAAACCGATAACACCAGCTTTAGCGGCGCTGTAATTACATTGACCCGGATTACCCATCAAACCGGATACAGAAGTGATGTTAATTATGCGGCCGCTTTTCTGTTTTAACATCAATTTACCGACGGCACGAGTGCAGAGAAAAACCCCGGTTAAATTGAGATCGATGACTGCTTGCCAGTCTTCTAATTTCATTCTTAACATTAGGGTATCCCGGGTAATCCCGGCATTATTAACTAAGACATCAATATGACCGAATTTTTCCTTGGTACTATCTACTAAATTATCCACTTCTTCGCTTTTAGCCACATCTGCTTGTAGTGCTATGGCCTTTCCCCCAGCTGCGGTAATTTCTTCGACAACGGCATCGGCTGCACTGCTAGATTTAGCATAGTTCACCACTACAGTAGCACCCTGGCTGGCCAATTCTAATGCGATCGCTTTACCGATCCCTCGCGAGGCACCGGTTACTATGGCTACTTTGTCTTGTAAATGCTGGCATTCTGCGGGTAATAGTTTCATAATTTTCTGCATTCCCCAAATAATCGTCAAATCTCAAGAGAAAACTTTGTACTGATAACTTTGCTCAAAACACTTCATTATCTCACAAGCGGGTTAATCTGACCGCAGCAATCCTCAAGCGCGATCGCTCTGTCCCCACTTTCCTGTATAGTATCAGGGAGAATTGGCCGCCACTAATTGATCGAGTTGTTGCTGCATCAAATAACAGACTTTCTCATAACATTCGCTTACATAACGGCGGTCCCGGGCCGCTTTTTTGCCGTAACGTTCAAAAATAATTGGGGGACAAACCCGCGTCTGTATCGGTACGGGTAAGGGAATATTCGGCAAGGGACCGATAGCTAGTCCCCAGGGTAACCCGAAATAGATGGGACAGGTTCCGGGGTCAATACCGAAAGGCCAAGGCATACCCTGTTTATGTAATTCTTTTAATTGAGGATAAATATCCTCGAGGACAAACAGAGTCGAGTGAGCGCCGTGGGAAATGGCGGGAATAATCGGCACTTCGTACTGTAAAGCTAGTTTAACAAAAGCTTGATTACCAGCAAAATGAATTTTATTTCTTAAACTGTGGGGACGGAAAACATCCGTAGCACCTCCGGGATAAATTAGGACACTAGCGCCACTATCCAAAGCGGCGATCGCCATTTTCGGATGAGCATGAACGGCCCCCATTTGGGCCACTAGATGCGCTTGGGATGGAAAAAATCGCCAGACTCGCGAATCCATCAAACCATAGACTAAGCGATCGCTGCCAAAGCGTTGGAACCAATCATACATCATCATAAACATATCGGGAGCCGCTAAACCGCCGTTATGGGAGCCGATGAATAATACTTGTCCTGAGGGGGGAATATTTTCCCAACCATCGGTTTCGACGCGAAAATAATGGTGATAAAACCAATCCAGAAGGGGGACAAATTTTTCGATCACTTGCGGATCGCGATCCTCTAATGACCAACCGGTGAGGGTATCAACAGGGGCCTTGGCCGCTTGTAGGGATAATTCGGCAAAAGTCGCCGTAGATGAGACAAAAGAGCTAAAAATCTGCATTGATGGCAAGTTGATAATTTAGGCGCATCTTATTATCGCAAATTTCGGTTAAAAAACCCATCGTTTTAGAACGGCTTTCCTTGATAATTTGATCATCTTTAATGTCTAATCTTCACAGTTGAACCAATTTTTATCTAATAATTGCTCTAAACTGTAAGGACATTCTGAGGGAAAATCGCTAGAAAAACCAGTTTTTTGTTGAACATAATCTAAGGCATCCTGATAGATTATCGGTAATTCCTCAGCTAAATAATTCTGTAAACTTGTCGTTAAATATTTTCTTAATTGAGTGCGAAAACTGATAATTTCTGCTCGCCAATGATTCCCATTTATTTCCGCTTCTGTTGTCCAATAGTGTAAAAGTAATAAATGCCTGATTACTTGTTCAAGTAAGCTACTGACTCGGTTTTTATCTCTTTTACTCAAGCTTTCTAATTCCTCAATTAAATGGATGACATCTAATTCATCTAAGCGATTTTCCTTGAGGAATTTTATCGTTTCCTCTAACCAAAGATATTGATCAATTTCGTAAAGTAGGGGCAGGTTTTCTCCTCCCTCTACTTGCAAGGGATTCTGATTTAAACTTTTCATTTCCTTCTAAGCGCAACTAGAGATCAATCGACTAAGTGTCAATAATCACTGGCTCCGTCGATTATAACACAGACAGACACCAAAGACAACTACTATAAAATAACTTTACATTTCTTTGATCACTTTTGGAAAATGCTATCCTTGTAATTGATGCCAATTGGATAATTTAAGCGCATCTTATGATAGTGCGATCGCCGATCTTGTAGGGTGCGTTACACTACGTTAACGCACCTCTTTGCTGACTCAAGCTGTTAGAATATGTCGGATGACTTAAAGATTGGGTTCAATTTATAACTCTACCCAATTCTCTAAACTTAATCCTTCAACCCTCAATAAATCACTGTCATTAGAAACAACAATTAAACTTTTAACTATAGCAGTAGCAGCAATTAAAATATCTTCTGTTTGTATGGGTAGTCCTCTTAATCTAAGATCAGCATGAATTTCAGCTGCTTTTTCTAAAATAGCTAAATCATCTAATAAAATAATTTGATAATCCTGACAAAGTTGGTTAAATCTTTCTCTTTGTTTAGGTGCAGCAACTGCCAAAAATCCCCTCTTAATTTCAAAATAAGTAATGCAACTGATAAAGATACTTTTTCTTTGAGCTTTGACATCTTCAATTTTTTGATAAATTTCAAGATTACGCTTAATTAGTATCTAGCGAATAACTCATAATTACCTATTTACGCTTAATTGCTTCATCGAAAATAGCCATTTGTTCAGGAGTAAAATTGCCGCCAATTTTTGACAGGATTTCTGTGGACATAATAAAGCTACAATGCTCTTTCAATTCTGCCTTTGACATAGTGTTAAATTCCTTAAAAGGTAAATTTTTTTCAAATAATTTAACCAAATGTTTCACTATTTCTGAATAATTAAGCTCCTCTTTAAAGAAAGGACGGTCTTCCATTAAAATAGAAACAACTTGCTCAATTCTCTTAATCATTGATTTTTGTCTGACATCAGTTGATAACATATTTATGCCTCCAGTAAATTTTCAATAATATTTATCAACTGCCAATATATCAAGTTTCTCGTGGTTATGCAACATCGTGAGTTCGATCTCGAATAGATACTCGTAACGGTGTCTTGAGTGGGATGTACCACCATTCTCATCGGATGGGGATTTCTGTGATGTCGAACCTGTTTGGGGTGAAGATGTCTTTATGGTTAAAAGATCGCAAGGGACGCACCTTATCAGAGGAGGACATATTACACTATCTTTATGATAGTAGTAACCTTAGCCGAAACCATGAAGTTAATGACGTTAATCGATACTGCTATACCCGGTTTCCCAATTGAGTAATGAGTAATTGGCACTTTAAGACTTTAGAGGAATTAGAAGTCAAAGTAGATAAATTGTTTAAGAAGTAACACCCCGGAGGGTTGCTTCTCTCATGGGATTTCCCTTCATCCTTGATGCTCTATCTGCTCTGAATACAATTTAATTTGGTATAAGCAGAAGTCCCTCGCTTTTAGCGATGGGACTTCTGCTGACACTCAGTTAAATGCACTAAGAGCTTATTGCCTCAAACCAGAGGATGTCACAGCACTATACTGGTGACAGGTAAACTATACACTCCAGCGATCGCCAATTGAAAGTCGCTGACTGCATCGCCGTTGGTATCCCCGCAAAGGAGACCGCCGTAAAAGCGCAGTTGTCCCGCTTGACCTGAAAAATCCGAGGCACCAATAAACGTGAAACTCTGATTACCATCGTTGAGGGAGTTGGCATCAATACCAGAGATATCAATAGTATCAAGACCAGTATTGAAATCGAGGATATTGTCTTGGTTTGCACCTTGACCGATTTCATCAACGGTGTTGAAGATAAAACAGTCCCGACCTTCACCTCCCGTTAGTTGATCTGACCCTAATCCTCCGATAAGAGTGTCCTCACCACCACCACCGTTCAGTTTGTCCTCACCACCGCCACCGATAATGACATTATTGCTGGTATTACCGGTGATGGTGTCGTTACCCCAATAGCCATGGATTTGGATATTGTCACCGACAAAAGCCGGACAAAAGCCGTATTAGAGAAGTCTAGGGTATTGTCACTCCAATCACCGACGATGGTGACTTTTCCTGCTACTCCTGTACCGTCGATGGTTTCAATGCCACTATTAACCCCAAAACTCTTGAGACCAATATCAACATTACCCGTACCTTTGGCGACGATGGTATCTGTGCCAGTGGTTCCTGTATCCGTAATGGTGTCATAGCCTTCAAAGGTATTCCACTCATT
>SFAU01000230.1 GCA_007096045.1 Microcystis novacekii Mn_MB_F_20050700_S1
TTAAACTCTTTCCTTAATGCTGTGTTGTACCGAAATAACTCGGTTTTGCCAACACCCCGATTATCCATCCAATAACGCAGAACTTTATTCCGAACAAATTGGGTTGTCCGTATTGCTTCATTAATGGCTTCTATCTGATTAGGTTTTGGCTTAACTTTGTATTCTAGTACAAACATTTTGACAATGCTTGACTGAGTATCAATATCTTAACACAAAATTCTTTAAGTTGACAATACATATTTATTTAAAGCCGCCCGACCCTACACTAAAGGGCGGGGCTTGTACCCAAATTTTCGGTCATTCTCAGCCATAGTTTTTTGTCAACTATCTTAAGGGATATAGCTTTGTCTTGGGTGGTTTCCGACCGGTGACTAAATTTAGACAACAAAAACCAACCCTGATTGTTAAGAGCAAAAGCTTTTCTACTCTTTCGAGCTTCTTCACTTTTTCATGGCTAGGGTCAACCCATCACCAATAGGAATAATACTGATATTTACCCGTTCATCCTGCTGAATTTTGGCATTAAGTGAACGGATAATTGTTGTGCGATTATCGGTGCTATCAGCCGCCGCTACTCGTCCCGACCAAAAAACATTATCGATAGCGATAATTCCGCCAGTTCTGACCAATTGTAACGCCTGTTCGTAGTAGCGATCATAATTACTTTTATCGGCATCAATAAAGACAAAATCAAAACTATTACTTTCTCCCCCAGCGATCAATTGATCTAAAGTCTCCAGGGCCGGGGCAATTCTTAAATCGATTTTAGCGGCGACACCGGCCAGCTGCCAATAACGGCGGGCTATACTGGTATATTCTTCGCTTAGATCACAGGCGATGAGCTTGCCTTCCGGGGGTAAAGCTAAGGCCACCACTAGAGAACTATAACCGGTAAAAACCCCTATTTCTAGGGTTTTTTTCGCCCCGATCGCCTGTACCAAAAAAGCCATAAATTGACCTTGTTCCGGGGCAATCTGCATGACTGCCAGGGGTTGAGAGGCAGTTTCTTGACGTAATTGAGCTAGAATAGGAGACTCTCGCAGACAGATAGATTGATAATAGGAATAAAATTGTCGATCGAGTCCAAGAGTTTGATTAGCCATAAAAAAATTGCTAGTGGATGGAGTTATCGGGTAAAATTCTGGGTAATCTGAAGCTAGAGAGAGCGCATTGGTTGACCAAAAGGGAAGACTTGGCAGGAAGCAAATCATGATGAAACCCGACTCGGAGCATTTCTTTAACGAAGATATCGAACAGTTGTTAGAGAGTTTAGAAGACAAAGACACCGACGGTGACGATGCTCTAGACGAACTCAGCTTTTTATGTGAGCAGAGTTACTCTCCAGCGGACAGAGACGGGGGCTCTCTTGGCCAAACCCTGTCTTCCTCGTCCTCAGAACAGGAATTAGAGGAACTTTTTGGCGATAGTATCAATTGGGAAGAAGCCGCCACTAATGATTTTTATTCTATCCGTGGGACTGCTCCAGAGTCAGAACCAGAAGATGGGGATGAGATCGCATCTCTGCTGCTAGAAAATGCAGCAGTTCCAGACTCAGAAGCAATTATAAACATCAGCCGCCCCAATTTTTACGACAGCCTCGAAGACTTAGAGGCTTTTCTGGAAAACCCCACGCCACCAGAGCAATCGCCACTGCCAGACATCTTTGAATCCCTAGAGGCATTTCTCTCGGAATCCACAGCAGCGGACTGGTTAGGTGCGGCGGAACCTCTCCAACGATTAGAATCACTGGAAATTGCCCCGGAAAGCCAACTAGAGGATGAATTCAAGGATTTAGAAAAACTCCTCGAAGAAATCAATCAGGTGATGGCGGCAACTCCGGCGGCCAGTTTCAGTCCACCGGCCGGGTTAAATAACCTGCGTCCCCTTGTTAGTAAAGCTTTTGAACAGACGACGCGGGTGCCGATCAAACAATTGGATAACCTCAGCAATCTGATCGGGGAACTGGTGGTTAAACGCAATCGCATTGAAGAGGAACAGGATCGCCTGCGTCTCTTTTTAGATAATTTGCTTAACCAAGTCCAACATCTGAGCGATGTGGGCGGTCGGATGCAGGAGCTCTATGAAAGAACCCTCCTAAAAGGGGCTTTACTGGCTAGTCGCAATTCTGGCGGTGCCATCGGTTACGGTAGAGTTAAGGGAGAAAATTGGGGCGATTCGGCTATGACTGGCGAACTAGATGCCCTAGAGATCGACCGTTTTACCGATTTCCATTTATTATCCCAAGAGATGATCGAATTGATCGTGCGCGTGCGAGAATCGGCCTCTGATATTCAATTTGTCGTCGATGAAACCGATCAGGTGACGCGCAGTCTGCGACAGGCCACCACCCAACTACAGGAAGGGATGACCAAATCGCGCATGGTTCCCTTTAGTCAAACTGCCGATCACCTACCCCGGGCAATTCGCAATATTTCCCTGAAACTGCATAAACAAGCCAAATTAGAAGTGGAAGGGGGTGATGTTCTCATCGATAAGATGATCCTCGAACATCTCAATAGTCCCATGACCCATCTGGTCAACAATGCGATCACCCACGGTATTGAATCACCCCAAGAACGCATGGCCGAAGGGAAACCTGCCCACGGTACCATCTCTGTCAGGGCATTTCTACAGGGCAATCAAACTGTGATCACCGTTAGTGATGATGGGGCTGGTATTGATGCTGATCGGGTTAAACGCAAGGCGATCGAAAAAGGCCTGATCAGCGATCGGGAAGCTCAACACCTCAGTCCCCAAGAAGTCTATGAACTCCTCTTTCACCCCGGTTTTAGTACCAAAGATCAGGCCGATGATTTTGCCGGTCGTGGGGTGGGTTTAGATGTGGTGCGGACTGGTTTAATCGATGTGTGCGGGACGGTGACTATTGACTCGGTACTGGGCAAAGGAACCACTTTTACCATCCGTTTACCCCTAACCCTGAGTATCTGTAAAGCCCTCTGTTGTCTTAGTAATCATGCGCGCATCGGGTTCCCCATGGACGGAGTGGAAGATATGAAGGATTTCCGGGCCAGCGATATCGAAATGGATAGGGAGGGACGGCGCTGCGTTTTCTGGCAAAATAGTTTACTACCCTTCCAACCCTTGGGCGAATTGCTTTCCTACAATCGGCAACTCAGTCGCGGTGGTTTTTACACCGGCAAACAGGAGGAAGACTCTTTTTCGATCATTATCCTGCGCGGTGGTAATAATCTCCTAGCGGTACAGGTAGATCAAGTGATCGGGGAACTGGAAATCGTCATCAAACAGATCGAAGGACCGATTCCAAAAACGGCTGGGATTGCTGGGGCGACGGTTTTAGGCGATGGTACGGTGATGCCGATCGGCGATGTGTTAGAGTTAATCGACATTGCCCGGGGTCGTCTGCGCACCGATAACGGTAGTACTTGGTGCCAACTGCCCCCGCCCGTAGAGGTGGAAATTAGCCAAAAATCGGAGGCTATGGTTCTGATTGTCGATGATTCGATAACTGTCCGGGAATTGCTCTCTTTAAGCTTTAGTAAAGCCGGTTATCGTGTGGAACAGGCCCGGGATGGTCAAGAAGCTTGGGAAAAATTACGCGGTGGTTTGCCCTGTGATATCGTTTTCTGCGATATCGAGATGCCCCGCATGAATGGCCTAGAATTACTGTCTAATCTGCAAAAAGACCCCCGATTAGCGTCGATTCCCGTGGCTTTATTGACTTCTCGGGGAGCGGAACGTCATCGCAAGATGGCGGCGACATTGGGAGCTAGTGGTTATTTTACCAAACCCTACACGGAAAGAGATTTACTCTCGGCAGCTGAAAGAATGATTGCGGGGGAAGTGTTACTAGCTAATAGTATTAAAGAAACTCTTAATCAGCCTTTATCCCCCGATACAACGACTATTGACAGTAATCTTCCTAATTTCTGGGAACAATCGAGTCCTCTGGTGTTGATTGTCGATGATTCGGTAACGGTGCGGGAAATGTTAGCCATTTCTTTGCTTAAAGCTGGTTATCGCATTGAACAGGCCCGGGACGGTTTAGAAGCATGGGAAAAATTACGGGACGGATTAGCTTGTGATCTGATTCTCTGCGATATCGAAATGCCTCGCCTGAATGGGTTAGAATTGCTCTCTCGTCTGCAAGGGGATGAACAACTTCAGGGGATACCAGTAGCGATGATTACCTCGCGAGGGTCGCAAAAAATGCAGCATCTCGCCGCCGCTAAAGGGGCAAAAGGTTATTTTGTCAAGCCCTATATTGAGGAGGTGTTACTGTCGGCAGCCCAACGTTTAATCGCTGGTGAGGTATTAATCCAAAAAGAAAATCCCGTGGATTAGCTTAGGTTAAACTGCTAATTTGAATTTGTTTTCTGAAAAATCATTAAATGTTGTTGGGGCAAAGTCTCGATGATTTCTTTTGGCACTAAACCGACAGCGGCCATTTCTTTTTCTGCCTGTCTGCGGGTCATTTTATGAAGGGCTTTGATGGGAATCAGAGGATTTTCTCGACGGTATTCTGCTAATACCACCCTACCATCGGGTTTTAAGGATTTGACCAGATTCTCCATCATCTCGCGGGGAGAGGAAAACTCGTGATAAGCATCGACCATTAAAGCTAAATCGATCGCTTGTGCTGGCAATTTAGGATCGGTTTCTGTCCCGAGAATTGTGGTTATATTCTTAACTTGATTTTCCTCGGCTAAAAAATCAATTGCCCCTAACATTTCCGGCTGCACATCGACAGCGAAAACTTGTTCTACTAAATTCGCCATAGGAAAACTAAAATAACCTGTCCCCGCGCCGATATCTGCCACTAGATCTGTGGGTTTTAGATGTAGTGCGGTGATCAGATCATCGGGTTTTTCTGTGAAACGGCGACTAGGACGTTCTAACCATAACATTTCTTGGTGTCCCATGACTTTAGCGATTTCCCGTCCTAGATAAAATTTACCGATACCATCGCGACTATGAAGCGATCGAATCTGATAATATTCCTGCTGCGCTGAAACTGAAGCATCGTAGGTAAAATTTAACAATCCAAAACTGCACCAAAGCAGCATTAGGCAGGTGACGATAATAAGAATTCGTTTGATCATCATTAGAAACCCAGTGAGGTATCATTGAAATTAGCTGCAGATCATTGTACAAAGACATCTTAACAGAAACACCTAATCAATAGACCTCTTGTAAAAATCAAAAATTGTTGTTAGGGTTAGGAGTCGGTAGTCGGTCGTCAGGAGAATCAAGAATGAATAATAATCAACTAAATGGTCTATTTACAGATTTTATGCAATTTAATCCTTATTTTTGCCGTTGTTGAACCCTCAAAAATTAATTGTGCATTAATCTATATCGTTTCCTAAGCTAGTGAGGTACACCTATTTTTCTTCCCTTTTGCCTCTTGCCTTTTGCCTAAAACCGATAACTTTTGTACCTCAGCAGACTGAAAAACGCTATATAATAAATCGGATACGCATATCGATTAAAAGTCTTCGTGACCTGATTCAGCCAGAGATGATGATTATAGCAGTTATCTTAATGGTGAGCTATGGGGTTTTGGTTTTGGGGAGACTCCGGGACGATGCCCTATCAGATTATACTTCATCTTTATGAAAAACGCTGTAATCAGGGTGAGGGTTTTTGCTTGTTGTAGCCACTGCTTGTCAATTTACTTTACAATTCTGGTAGTTTTTGATAACATCTTGGTAGAATGTCTGTGGTTTTCTGCCAGCCAGGGGACGGTTTATATCAAGGATTATCCTAGTGTAAGCAATCTTCTCGGCTTTCCAGAAAAACTGGCCGATTAACCTGAAATTTATGGGCATCTTAGATGAGCAATCTTGAGTGAAAGTCATTTGGTATTTTTTTGACATTTTAACCTCACAAAAATCTTTTGTCCTGAGGAGGTCATTTTGATCTACTATCCTAAAACCAGAAAGAAAATAATCAAATAAATAACCGCCATGAATCAAGAGGAAAAGCTGTGAACTGGAAAAAACTGTTACCATTTACCATCCTTCAATACAATAATTAATCTGTTTAATTCCATGCTAAAAACTGAACAAATCCAAGTCATTATATCGAAATTTAAAGATACCACGCTCTGGTTACTATTTTCTCTATCGGCAATCATCTTGCTGTGGAAATTAGGACAGAGGAGTTTAGAAGATTGGGATGAAGCTATATATGCACAAATTTCTAAAGAGATTGGACAAAATGGTGACTGGATAACTCTACATTACGGATCTGTGCCTTGGTTTCATAAACCCCCCCTATTTATCTGGTCAACCGCTGCTTTTTTTCAATTATTTGGGGTTGACGAATTTTGGGCAAGAGCGGCTTCGGCTTTATCGGGAGTCGCCTTAATTGCTATTATCTATTTAATTGGTAAAAAAGTTTATGGATATTGGGCGGGAGTTTTTGCCTCGTTGATTTTGTTAGCAAGTTATCAATTTGTCAATTCTGCTCGGTTTGGTACCACCGATATGATGCTGACATTCTTTCTATTTCTATCACTTTACGGTTATCTTCATCTTCGCCAAGGCAATCAAAAATGGTGGTATTTTATCGGTATTGCTTGTGCCTTGGCTTTTATGGTTAAAGGTTTTGCTGCCATTGTTGCACCAGCTGCCATTGTGATAACGCTGTTAATTGAAAGGCAGTTATTAACTACTTTTAAATCAAGGCATTTTTGGCAAAGTATTGTATTAGCTACCTTGATAATTCTTCCCTGGCACTTAACAGTGCTACTACAGCATGGACAGGCTTTTTTTGGGAAATACTTAGGTTATCATGTAATTGAACGGGCAACCCGCCCCCTCGAGGGAAACAGTGGAGACTTTCTCTCATATTTCCGAACAGTTATTAAATACTTTTTTCCTTGGGTTTATCTAATTCCTTTTGCATTTATCGTCAGTGTTAAAGATACTTTAAAGCCCCATAGCTCGTCAAGAGTTCTAATCGTTTTCTTTCTGGTGGTTTTTGGTCTATATAGTTTGGTATCAACCAAATTAAGCTGGTATATTCTTCCCCTTTATCCGATTTTGGCAATTTTTATCGGTTATTTATTTCAAAAGGCACAAGCTTCTTCTACTGCTCGTTCGTGGATATTGATTAGTATCGCAACTGTAGCTTTAGTTATTTTCCCTTTAACGCCTCTCAAAATTGTTGGTATTATCAGTCCTTCAGTTAAACAGATGGTAGCAGTTTTCTGTTTTGTGATTGCGGCAACTCTACTTGTTCTCATTTTACTGAAAAGGCTTACTCCTAAATCGGCGACTATTTTACTATTTGCAGTTTTTGTGTTTTCTGGAATCAGAGAAGTTCGAGGACTTTATACTGCAAGAGTAACTCCCCTAGCTGCTTTAGCACAAGTGGCAGGGCAAGGGGATTTTAGTAATAATAAGAAAAATCCCTTAGTAATTGCTAAGTTATCTGCTGATCTTAATCACCCCAGTGCCTTATTTTATAGTAACAGACCGATTTGGTGGGTGAGGAGTGCCGAAGAACTTAAAACTGCCGTCAATAGCGATAAAAATCATGAAATTATTATGAGTAAAGAGGATTTTCGGAATTTATCTTCCGACTATGAAATTCAAGTATTATCTGAAAAAGCTAGTTTAGTTTATGCTAAAATTTATCCTAAGAAATTTCCTGAAATAAATAAGTAAAAAATCTATTTTATAGATAATAATTTATTTAATTCTGTAGCTTGAGATTGCTAAAATACAGGATGAGATAATGGGGAAAAGATTAAAATCTTCTGCTTGCCTGATCATGAATATACTTGTTAGTCTTGCTCGATTACATAGAAAACAACTTAGTTTCGCTCTTCTGGTGTTTTTGATTATAGGTAGCACTTGGTTAGCTTTCTTATTCGCTCCAGAAAGAACAAATGATGGTCTTGTTCATTTATTTTGGAATAGTTTTTGGGCAGAGCAAGTTAAGTCTGGGGATTTATTCCCAAAATGGTATGCTCAAGGCTATGGAGGCTACGGAAATGCTGCATTTTTATTCTATCCTCCTCTTTTAAGATATGTAGCTTTTCCCTATCATTTGCTCGGATTTTATCCAGTTGTTGCTCTAAGATTTACGGTGCTGACTATTTTGCTCATCAATATAATTAGTGCCTCAACCCTAGCAATGTATGTATTCAAAAGAAGGGGCATACTTTACTATCAACTAATTATTATTTTAGCAATTAATCCTTACCTATTTTACTGTTTATTTTGGCGCGGAGCATTAGCAGAGTGCTTGGCTATTGCTTTAATGCCTTTTTTTGTGACCGCACTTCTAAAAGTTTCTACTAGGATTACTTTGGCTAATGGTTTAGCATTAACAATTACAACTTCTTTGATAGCATTAGCTCATCTACCCAGTCTGATTATTATATTTTTTTTGTTTGGTATTTATTCGGTAATTATCCTGTTAAAAAATAGAAATTTTCGAGATTTTTGCTGGCGGATTCTATTCTTGAACATCGGCATAATTTTTTCTTTTCCTTACTTAGTTCCTGCGGTTTTTAATTTCAAAGAAATTCGTAAACCGATAGGAACTTCTCTGGGTGATTGGGTTGCTTTTGGTAATAACTTTTATCAAAATCGACAGACTTTTATAATTAGTCTCATTTTCAGCATCTATCTAATTATCTATCTCTTAAGTATTCGAGCAGTTTGGCGGAGAAGAAACAAATTAGAAAAATTTAATCTGTTTTCTCTAATCGTTTTATCTGGACTGAGTTTATTAATGATTTCACCTATTTCTTTACCATTTTACAAAATCATTTTTCCCCTGCAAAAAATCCAGTTTCCCTTTCGGTTCCTTGCCGTGGCATCGGGTCTAGTTTCTACTTTGGCAATTCTTTCTATTTCTGTGAAATTTAACCAATTCAAAAAACGCCTTTTAGTCAGCCTGTTAGTCATTGCTAGTTTGTCTATTCCCCATTACTTTTTATTATCAAGTGTCCTAACTCCTCTTTACCAAGATTCCCTGGCCAAAGAACAACTCAATAACTTGATTACTGCCAGGATTAAACAGCCATCTTATCAATCCCAAAGAACAGCAACGGCAAATTTTTTACCAGTAGAACCAATTAAAGTCGGAGGTAAAGGATTTAATCTAGCGGCTGGTCTCTTAATTGTTCCAGATGTAGTAGATTATCTTCCGGCTGCCCTGAGTGAGAAAACGCCTTTCTGGAAATTTCAAGGTAATACCGTTTCTCCTGCTCAAGGTTATCAAGACCATTATGTTCGCAATGGTGACGGTCAATTAGCTATGGTCAAAGCTTCTTCATATAATCGTATTTGGGATTGCGAAATCGTCTCAGATACTCAGGTTGATCTGGGAATTACTTATTTTAGTCGCTGGCACTTTGAAACTAATCCCAAGGGAATGATTAGCAGTCAGGGAATCTCTCAGGATGGCTTATTTACTCTGCAATTAAAACCGGGAAAATACCAACTAATTGCTCAATATCGTGCTTAACTAAAGGAAAAAAAATAAATTCCCCGTCCAGGACAGGGAAAAAATCTATCTTGACCAACAAAACAATTAATCCAAAAATCCCATTAAAGTTTCGGGATCATCGATTTCATTGGAAGCAACGGGACGATTACCCATGACTGTATAAGTTTCGCTAATGTGCAGATGACTCAGCGCGATCGGACGATTGCCAGAGATCGCTAGAGTGCTGCTAACTTCCATACCACTCGATACCACGGGACGAGCGCTACCGACGGAAGAATAGGTACTAACCACTTTCAGATGGCTAACTTCCACGGGACGGCCTCCGGGTAACATTTCATCTTCTTTAAAATGAAGATGGCTAGTACCGATGGGACGATTTTCCGGTAGTCGGTCTTCGGGTTGATAGAGTTTTAATCCCTTGGATTCCTTATCGGCACTACCTTTGACCGAAAGAGCGACCACTTCTTTATCCTTGGCGGTTTTAGCTGTAGTAGCTTTACCGCGTGAGCTGCTGGTTTTTTCTTCTGTAGTTGCTGGGGTTTGAGTCCCGTTCGTTTCTAGATTTTCCACCGTCATAACCTGATACTCCTTTCCGTTAATAGCTTCGGGGAAACGATAAGATTTAAGTTTAGGGTATTCTCGAAGACTTTTAATCTTTTTTTAAAATCCTCTCTAATATTAAGATACATCTTTCTTTCCCAAAACCCTATCAGTGTTGGTAATTCGATTGATAATTTATTTTGCCTGTTCTCTACACCTAGCCGCTAATGACCGCTTTTCAACTACAAGCACCCTTTCAACCCACTGGGGATCAACCGGCAGCGATCGATAAATTAGTAGATTCCCTGCAAAACCAGCAGCGTTTCCAAACCCTCTTGGGGGCAACCGGCACCGGCAAAACCTTCACCATTGCCGCTGTGATCGAGAAAATCGGCAGGCCTACCCTTGTCCTAGCCCATAATAAGACCCTGGCCGCCCAATTATGCAACGAATTGCGGCAATTTTTCCCCAATAACGCCGTGGAATACTTTATCAGCTATTACGACTACTATCAACCAGAGGCTTACATTCCCGTTAGCGATACCTACATCGAAAAGAGTTCTTCGATTAATGATGAGATCGATATGCTGCGCCATTCGGCCACGCGATCGCTGTTTGAACGCAGGGATGTGATCGTAGTCGCTTCGATTAGTTGTATTTATGGTTTGGGAATGCCGGCGGAATACCTAAAAGCGGCGATTTCCTTAACAGTTGGTCAAGAGTTCGACCAAAGGCAATTATTACGGGCCTTGGTGTCAGTGCAGTACAATCGCAATGATTTGGAGTTGACTCGCGGTCGTTTTCGTCTTAAGGGCGATATTTTGGAAATTGTTCCCGCTTACGAGGATCGGGTCATTAAAATTGATTTTTTTGGCGATGAGATTGAAAGTATTCGTTATCTCGATCCCCTGACGGGGGAAGTTTTGCAAAAATTGGAGCGAATTAGTATTTATCCGGCCCGTCACTTTGTTACCCCGGAGGAACGTTTAGAGGTGGCCTGTCGGGATATTAAAACCGAGTTAGATAACCGTTTATTGGAGTTAGAAAAAGCGGGGAAATTACTGGAAGCGCAACGTTTGGATCAACGGACTCGTTATGATTTGGAAATGTTGCAGGAGGTGGGTTATTGTAATGGCGTGGAAAATTATTCGCAGCATTTAGCCGGTAGGTTAGCGGGGGAACCGCCGGAATGTTTGGTGGATTATTTTCCTCAAGATTGGTTATTAGTTGTGGATGAGTCTCATGTCAGTGTGCCGCAGATTCGCGGGATGTATAATGGCGATCAATCACGAAAAAAAGTTTTGATCGATCACGGGTTTCGTTTGCCCAGTGCTGCGGATAATCGTCCTTTGAAGTCGGAAGAATTTTGGCAGAAAGTTAATCAATGTATTTTTGTTTCGGCCACTCCGGGAGATTGGGAATTAGAACAGTCAGAAAATCGCATTGTCGAACAAATTATCCGACCGACGGGAGTTTTAGATCCAGAGATTTTTGTGCGGCCAACCGAGGGACAAGTGGATGATTTATTAGGGGAAATTAAGGAGCGAGTGCGTTTAAATGAACGGGTTTTGATTACCACTTTAACTAAACGCATGGCCGAAGATTTGACCGAATACTTGCAAGAAAGGGGAATTAAAGTTAGATATCTACATTCAGAAATTCAATCAATTCAACGGATTGAAATTATCCAAGACCTGCGAGAAGGGGTCTTTGACGTGCTGATCGGGGTGAATTTGCTTCGCGAGGGGTTAGACCTGCCGGAAGTGTCTTTAGTGGCGATTTTAGACGCAGATAAGGAAGGATTTTTAAGGGCTACCCGCTCTTTAATTCAAACTATTGGCCGGGCTGCTCGTCATATTCGCGGTCAGGCAATTCTTTACGGAGATAATCTCACCGATAGTATGATTAATGCGATCGAAGAAACCAAGAGACGGCGCGCTATTCAAGAGGAGTATAATCAGAAACATGGGATTATTCCGCAACCGATTGTTAAAAGGTCGAGTAATTCAATTTTGGCTTTTCTGGATATTTCCCGTCGTCTAAATTTCCAACAATTAGAGGAGGTTTGTGATAATATAGAAGAACTTTCTTTGGAACAAATTCCCGAATTAATTCAACAACTAGAAGCGCAAATGAAAGAAGCGGCGAAAAATTTAGAATTCGAGTCAGCAGCTAAATATCGTGATCGGATTAAGCAATTGCGAGATAAGTTATTAAATCATCTTAGATAAACCGATGACTAGATTTATTCATGACCAGTTTGCTAAAGATTATCTCGAAGAATTATTATCTTCTCTGGGAGAGGTAAAATCGGCACGGGTTGTACGAGGAGAAGTACGAGAAATCGATGTCTGGTTTTCACCCCAGATTCTCGATAATAATCCTAGAAATCTGCTGGGATTACTGGGAAAAATGGCGATTAATCCCTGTTTATTTGAACCTTTTCGTAATCCTGTCACCGCTACAGAAATTAGGACTTGTCTGTTAAAACTGTTGGAAGTGGAAGGGGAAATTAATCGTCAAGCAAATCGTCAGAAAACGAATGTTAACGATGGGGAAATCCCCCGTCTCTGGATTTTGACTCCCACCGCTTCCTCGCAACTGTTAGAAGGATTCGGTGCTAAATTAGATGGGGAGAATTGGGGGGAAGGTATCTATTTTTTAGCACCGTCTTTACGCACGGCAATCACCGTTATCCATCAATTACCCCCAACAGAAGCAACTCTCTGGTTAAGAATTTTAGGCCGGGGAAAAGTGCAAGCAAGGGCGATCGATGAGCTAGAATCGTTACCAGAGGATCATCCTTTTCGGGTAAATGCTCTAGAATTATTATTAAACTTGAGAACTTCTTTAACTAACGATCAAGAGCTTGAACAGGAGGACAGAGAGTTAATTATGAGATTATCACCTTTATACACTTCCCGTCTTCAGGAAGAACTGGATGCTGGCCGTCAACA
>SFAU01000231.1 GCA_007096045.1 Microcystis novacekii Mn_MB_F_20050700_S1
AAGAGTTAGAATCTCTTTTACATCAACTTTTAAATGAAGGAGGTTTAATTATTAAGTGGGATCGCAAGTTAAAAAACAAGGGTAATTCTGTTAACGCAATTTAAATTACGAACAGCTTACCCCGCTTTAGACACTTTTACATTTTTGTCCTGTTGGATTGGTTTTGCTTTGGATAAAAGCATCGTCAGTATGAGGGACTTATGCAGTGGAATGGTACTTCAAGGAATTAATGTAAATTTATCCACATTTTCTCAGGCAAGCAAAATTAGAGAAACCAGTCCGTTTGAGGAAGTCATTGTCGAATTAAATAAGCGTTTAGTTGCCAAAAAAGGAATAGAGAATGCGCAAGCTTTATTTCCTATTGACTCAACAATAATTAGCTTAACCAGTAAGTAAACTACTATGGAGTAGAAAACTTAAAAATAAGGGTAATGCTGTCAATGTAATTTAAATGCGTAAAAGCTTAACTCCTGTAATTTCAGCACCATCTCCACCAGTTGTTCTGGAGTCAGTTTTTTCAGGCTTTCCCTGTCTGGTAGCGGAGGCGGTTCTTTTTGCTTCATCCTCTCAATCTACACTTTTTTCTGTTTTTGTCAATCCCCTGACCTGAATCCTTGCTGTCTATTCAACTTAAAATTTGATGTTATAGGGGTATTGTGCTTGTCAATGTAAAGTTTTGTTACAGGATTCAACGTTTCTGCTAGAAGACCTAGAGATTGTGGGGATTGGTTCAGGTACAAGCCTGAGTTAGTCATCAAATTTTAGACCACCTTCTCAGAATTTTAGAACTCAATCAACGTGCGATTACCCGGCAGTTTAGACTGATTGTGTGATGGACTGTGATTGAAGTGATCAGTGATAACTCGATCGAATCTAAAATCTAATTTGGGTGCATCTCACGTTTGTGACTTTCTCTCACTTATGGTGAGCAGCAGAAGTTGTTCAAAGAGGGCGAATGCAATTCGCCCCTACTATAAATAATAGTATTGCGCCAATGGTAGGGGCGCACCTTGGTCAGTGAGTTTATCGAACTGCGTGCGCCCAAAATGTCATCTAGATATTTCGACAAAATTGAGATGCACCCGCCCCTTGCCTCTTGCCTTGAGAAGCTGATCACTGTTTACTGTTTACTGATCACTGTTTAGCGATAACTGCTGAATACTTTCCCATCGGATTCAAACATCTTTATAGCCGCTACAAATCTTAAGAAAGCGGGGTAATTTTTCTCTATTCCCCTGCCGGAGCAAGTGAATAATTAATCGGGCAATTTATACTGTTCCACAATCTTTTTAGCATATTCGGGAACATGGGACGCTAATTTTTCAGGATAATTACGTTTAACATAAAGGTAATTACGGGTAAAGTGAGAATCGATGGAAAAGCGAGCATATTCTAAACCTTTAGGCCCAATTTTTTCAATTACTACTCCCATCATTTTTGCCGCCCACATCGGCAATGTTACACCTTTATCGTAGGCGGGAATGCTATTTTGTACCGCTTGTTTTCTATCACCACTAGACATAACATCTTGGGTATCTAATTGATCTTTAACTAACTCTAACATTTCCTTACCCGTATCATTACGAACGACAATCCATTGCCAGCCAAAAGGTGCGCCCATATAGCCGACAACTAAATCAGCAAGGGAGTTAACGTAATCAAAACAAGTCATACAGGAAGGGGCAAAAACATCTTTTAATTTATTAGTCTTTAAGCCAAAAAAAGGAACCATTTCGATCGAGCCGTCTTCGTGTTTAAAGTGTACCCGAAAATCCTGCATAAATTCGTAATGAACCACGGTTTCTGGGGAACGACTGGTAGTTTTTAAAAACTTTTGTAGTCCTGAGCGGGTGACATTATCGACGCAAGGAGTTCCTAAGACATATAATTTTTCTAAGCCTAATTTTTTTTCTACTGCTCTTAGGGCTTGAATTTGACAACCAACTCCGATAACTAATAACCGTTTCATGCCCGATTTTTCAATTTCTTCTAGGACTGATAAATTGGGAGAAAGAGTCGGTTTATTAACTTTAGCGGCGAGAATTTCTTCCGTGGTACGAGCGAGAATCGGCTGCGGTTGAAAGCGATCCTCGGCGGTATTCTGCACACAAACCACCCCTTCTACTAAACCACGATTGAGCATTTCACAGGCAATTGTACTGACAATTCCTGTCCATTGCGCCCCAGGAATAGCTTGTTTTTTCTTGGCAGCCATCATCTCTTGATGAACACCAAAATAGAGATCATTTTCCTGATTTAAGTCGCGACTTTTGCCGTGTGCTGCTGCTTCTAAATCGGCGATTTGTTGATTAAGAAAAGCACAAGCTTCTTTAACATAGTGAATATAATAAGTGTCACAAAGTCCGCACTCGCTACACAATTCTTTGGCAGGACGACGACTATTGGACTTGAGGGCTTTGGCTTTTAGGTGTGGCGCAAGCGAGTTCATAATCTTAAAAGGCAACTAGGTCAAGGGTTTTTTTCTATCGATCGTTTACCTTACCGCATTTGATCGCTTTGTTAGCAATCTTTTTAAAGAAATGTAACGATTACCTGGATTAAGATCAGAGCAAAGCTTCTAAGGTGGCGACGACGGAAGCCGCTAAAGTTTCTAAATCATAACCGCCTTCTAAGCCGAAAAGCAGCGGTTTATTGAGAGTTAAGAGGTATTTCGTTAAAATTCCATAATCTTGTGGGTGTAAACAAATGCCCGCCAGAGGATCCGCTTGATTGGCATCATATCCAGCACTAACAATCACTAAATCTGGTTGAAAATTTTTCAGAAAAGGTATGACTTGCCCCTCAAAATGTTCTTGATAATCTTTAATGGTACTTCCCGCCGGTAAGGGAATATTCAAAACATTATCAAACTCCCCTTTTTCTCTCGCTTCTCCCGTGCCGGGATAAAAGGGGAATTGATGGAGGGAACAATAGGCAATCTGGGGATGATTTTCGACTATATCTTGGGTGCCATTGCCGTGATGCACGTCCCAATCGAGAATCGCTACTTTCTGCACTCTTTTGTTTTCTAAAGCATAATAGGCGGCAATAGCAGCATTAGAAAACAGACAGAAACCCATGCCATAATTAGAAGTGGCATGATGCCCGGGAGGACGGGCTAAAATAAAGGCAGGATCGCCGGTGGATAAGACTCGATCAACTCCATCTAACCAGCCACTAACCGCTAGTAACGCCACATCGTAACTACGGGCAGAAACGGGAGTATCGGCATCCAATCTTCCCCCACCCTGTTGACAAATTCGCCGCAATATATCAACATAATCTTGATTATGAACCTGTTTGATCAAAGGGAGTACTTCGTCACGAATTTCGAGCGGTGTCGGTAAATGCCATGTTAATTTTGACTGCCATTCTGTTTGTTTTAAAGCTCCGACAATTGCCGTTAAACGCGCCGCTTTTTCGGGATGGTAAATACCTGTATCGTGATCGAGAAATTCATCGGAATAGATAATCGAGATCATAATCAAATTACTGCTTAACTCGCTGGTTTTTGAGCAACCCAATAGTTTTAATCTATCAGAAAACCAGCGGCTTGAGCGGCCATAGTGAAAAAACTTTACTGATTGGGTCACTTTGGCCTCATGATGCAATTATCTTTCCCTAAGGTGACAGGAAGCAAAAATGCTGACAAATTTTCAGAAATTTCAACTAGAAGTTAATGGCATTACTATCAATGGTGTCAAAGGTGGGTGCGGTTTTCCGCTGCTTTTGCTCCATGGTTATCCCCAAACCCATCAAATGTGGCATAAAATCGCCCCCCGATTAGCGGCCAATTTTACGGTGATCGCCACGGATCTGCGCGGCTACGGGGATAGCGATAAACCCTTACCCCTAGAGGATTCTAGCAATTACTGCAAGCGAGTCATGGCCCTCGATCAGGTGCTGCTGATGGAAAAATTGGCTTATCAGGAGTTTTATCTGATCGGCCACGATCGAGGGGCGCGAGTTTCCCACCGTCTCGCCCTTGATTTTCCAGAAAAGGTCAAAAAACTCGTTTTACTCGATATAGCCCCAACGCTGGCGATGTACGAGGCTACTGATAAAACTTTTGCTACTGCCTACTATCATTGGTTTTTCTTGATTCAGCCTTCCCCTTTTCCCGAAACCCTGATCGCCGCTAATCCCGATTATTATCTGCAACATTGCTTGCAAAGTTGGGGTCGAGATTTTAGCGCTTTTACAGAGGAAGCTTTGGGGGAATATCGGCGTTGTTTTCGAGATTTAAGCACGATAACCGCCACTTGTGCCGATTATCGGGCCGCCGCTACCATCGATTTAGAGCATGATCGTCAGGATTTAGACCGGAAAATTTCCTCTCCCCTCTTGGTTCTTTGGGGAGAAAAAGGTTTCATTGCACGTCAATACGATGTGATCGCTCTTTGGCAGCAGCGAGCTAATCAAGTCACGGGACAGGCGATCGCCAGTGGTCATTTTTTACCAGAAGAAGCACCGGAAGAGACGGGACAGGCGATCGAGGATTTTCTTGGCTAAGTTAAAGAGTATAATTCTCCCAGTTAGGAGTGAGATTTTTCAATCAATTACTGGTCAAATATTATTATTAAAATGCTGAAATATTCCCTGATTGTCCCCATCTATAACGAGGAAGAAACTATTGCCGAACTATATCGCCGGGTGAGTGCCATCATGAATAATTTAGATGGGGCGGTAGAATTAATCCTAGTAAATGATGGTAGTAAAGATAGTTCCTTAAAACTGCTGCGAGAACTGCACCAAGCTGATTCACGAGTATGTTATATCAGTTTCGCCCGCAATTTTGGTCATCAAGCGGCGGTGACAGCTGGACTTAATTTTTGCCGAGGACAAGTAATTATTGTTTTAGATGCCGACTTACAAGATCCGCCCGAATTAATTCCCCAAATGATTGAAAAATGGCAAGAGGGGTATCAAGTAGTTTATGCCCAAAGAACCAAAAGAAAACAAGAAAATTGGTTTAAAAAACTGACGGCATATCTCTTTTATCGTTTGCTTAAAAGACTAGCTGATGTGGATATTCCTGCCGATACAGGAGACTTTTGTTTAATGGATCGTCAGGTGGTAGATCTATTAAATTCTCTCCCGGAAAGAAATCGTTATATTCGTGGGTTGCGCGCTTGGATTGGCTTTCCACAAACTGCGGTTAAATTTGAGCGGGACGCGCGCTTTGCCGGGGCAGTAAAATATACCTTTAGCAAATCATTATCTTTAGCTATTAATAGCCTAGTATCTTTTTCTCGTGTCCCCTTACGTTTTGCTACCTATCTAGGATTATTTTCTACCCTGATATCTTTGATTATGGCTCTGTTAGTATTATATTGGCGTTTACAGCAGCCCAACTCACCGATCACGGGTTTTGCCACGATTATGATCGCTATATTTTTTCTGGGTTCTGTACAGCTAATTAGCATCGGAATACTAGGAGAATATATCGGTAGAATTTACGAGGAAGTTAAAGGCAGACCCACCTATACAATTGCTGAGTTAGCTGGCTTACAAATTTCTTGATTCTTGTCAGTAAGAATCGGTAATTTTTTGCTGTTTTGCCCATCTGGATCAAACTTGATCCGCCTTGGCGATCGCTAATCATTAAGCCTTGGCGGAGAGTTTCTCGGTCTCGGAGAATCTTCGCACAATAACGATCGAGCATTCTTTGCCAGCGACGGACAGGATCACAATCCCCGGTGACAGAGACGAGACGACCAAAAACGGAATTTTTTAGCCCAGTTTCACAGAGACGAAATTTCGCCTCTGTTGGCTGGATCGATAGCTGATTAAATCGCTAATAATTTTCTTGCGGATTTGTGGCGGGAGGATTTTCTTGGTAGGAAAAGCTGCTACCAAACTCGAATTCCTGTCCGTAGGCTTCCTCTCCGTGTTGAGGCACATCTAACCCTTCTGCCTCCGTATTCGGTTTAACCCGCAAATCCATGAATAAACTGAGAACTTTCAGAATCACAAAAGTACCCACGGCAGCAAAGATATAAGTGGCAGCAACGCCAACAAATTGTGTCCAGACTAAGCCGGGGTTGCCAAATAGTAAACCGTCATTACCGAAGGAATTAACCGATTTAGTGGCAAAAACCCCCGTAAGGATCGCCCCTACCGTCCCACCCACACCATGGACAGGATAGGTATCCAAAGAGTCATCAAAGCGCAATTTTGCCCGGAGACTAACCGCAAAAAAACAGGTAAGGGCAGTGATCGAACCAATCAGAATCGCACCGATGGGTAGAACAAAACCGGCAGCGGGAGTAATACCCACTAATCCCCCCAAAAATCCACTAGCAATACCGATTGCTGTCGGTTTACCCCGTAAAATCCATTCTATCAGCATCCATGTCAAACCCCCAGCCGAAGCGGCGATACTGGTATTAACAAAAGCTGTCGTGGCTAGGGAACTAGAGGAAAGTGCGCTACCACCATTAAAACCAAACCAACCGAACCAGAGTAAACCGATACCTAGGAGAACAAACGGCACATTATGGGGTGCATAGGTTTGGGTACCAAAACTACGCCGCGGACCGATTACCCAAGCGGCCACCAGCGCGGAAATCCCAGAACTAATGTGAACAACGGTTCCACCAGCGAAATCCAGCGCCCCAGTGGCTGCTAACCAACCCTTACCCCAAACCCAGTGAGCTAGGGGAGAATAGATAAAGGTGGACCAAAGCAGTAAAAACCAAAAATAGGCTTTAAAGTTGACCCTTTCCACGATCGCCCCCGAAATTAAAGCCGGGGTGATGATCGCAAACATCATCTGATAGACCATAAACACTTGATGGGGAACGGTGGGTGCATAGCCGGTGCTATCGGGTGCGGTGGCGGTGACTCCATTGAGAAACAGCCAATCCAGACCACCGATAAAAGCTTCGATCCCTTCACCAAAGCCACTTTTACCTGGGGTAACATCGAAAGCGAGACTATAACCCCACAACACCCAAGTTACACCAATGACGCCCATGGCCACCAAACTCATCATCATGGTGTTGAGGACGTTACGGGAACGCACTAAACCCCCATAAAAAAAAGCCAGTCCGGGGGTCATTAATAAAACTAAAGCTGAGGAGATCAGCATCCAAGCGGTATCTCCAGCACTAATCGGATTGGGGGGAGCGGCGGTGATGGTTTCGGCAAAAACCGGGGCAACTCCGCAATTGAATCCCAGTCCCAGCAAAAGTACGGTTATTCCTACGATCTTTTTCATTGTCGGTTGGTGGCTATTAGCAAGATTATTTTTTCTATGGGAAAAGACAGGAAAAAACGAAAGAGAAAAGGTTTAGAAGCTAATTCTAGCCACCGATCGCATCGGGGCGAGGCCTTCTTCCTTTTGTCTTTAACTTTGTCGGGGATCAATTAATCTATCTTTATAAGGTTCACCCTAACGAGTGCTAGGCGTTTCCATGTCAACACTGGAAGCATAATAGCCACCGGCGACGATATCGGACTCCTTGACGAAACCGCTATAGGCTTCCATGCCGTGTTCACCCACATCCAAACCTTCCAATTCTTCTTCGGGAGTAACACGAATACCGAGGGTAGCCTTGAGGATTGTCCAAACAATACCACTAACAATCACGGTAAATACCCCTACTGCCACAATTCCGATAATTTGGTTAATAAACAGTTGGAATTGACCGGTGATTAAACCGGCATCTTTGTTGAAGATACCGACGGCTAAGGTTCCAAACACACCACAGACGAGGTGAACGGAAGTCGCACCCACCGGGTCATCAATTTTCAGGTTATCGAAGAAAGCCACCGAGTACACCACGACCACACCGGCAATTAAACCGATAATTAAGGCTGACCAATAGGATACACCATCACAACTGGCAGTAACGGCTACTAAACCGGCGAGAATACCGTTAATAATCATCGAAAGGTCGGGTTTACCATCTTTCGCCCAAGCGGTAAAGGTAGCGGCAATGCCACCCGCGGCCCCAGCGAGGTTAGTGGTGACAGCGATATAGGGTACAGTTTCATTAACTGCTAAAGCAGAACCGGGGTTAAAACCAAACCAGCCAATCCAGAGAATTAAGCAACCCAAGGTTGCGATACTCATGTTATGGCCGGGTAAGGCACTGGTGCGACCGTTGATGTATTTACCCATTCTCGGGCCGAGAATTGCCGCCCCCGTTAAAGCAGACCAACCACCCACCGAGTGAACCACCGTCGAACCGGCGAAGTCTTTAAAACCAAGGTCGGCTAACCAACCGCCCCCCCAAACCCAGTGACCGGTGATCGGGTACATGATACCAACGATAATTAAGCTAAAAACGAGGAAATCGGTGAATTTAATCCGTTCTGCCACGGCCCCAGATACAATGGTGGCTGCCGTTCCCGCGAAAGCGACTTGGAACAGGAAGAACACCGAGGTGGGCAAATATGCAGGCATGATGTAGGTGGCGGGATCGCTACTGCTGAGGAACCAACCTCCTGCACCGAAAAATTCGTTACTGACAGACCCAAACATCAGGGAGAAACCGATCGCCCAAAATGACATGGTGGAGAGGGCGAAAACGATCAGGTTTTTGGCGAGAACATTAACGGCATTTTTCTGGCGACAGAATCCCGTTTCTAGCATCGCAAAACCCGCGTTCATAAAGATCACGAGGATGGCGGCAATTAAAACCCAGATTGTATTGAGGGCGTTTTGGACATCTTCGGGGGTTAGGGGTTTCGCATCTTGGGCCTGTGCGGCCCTGTTCCAAACCACAAAAATAATCGCTGACAAAGGAACACAGGCTAACCAGACAGGGTTAATTTTCGGCAACCAACCGACAAGTTCCCCAGATTTTCGAGCAATTCGTTTCATCGTTAATTCGTTTACTTTGTTGAGTTAGTAGGTCGATTCATTACTGTTCAAAATAATTACCGAGCAATTATGTCCGTTCAAACCCTAAATCCTAGGAACAGGGGTCAATCACGTCAGAAGACCAAACACCTAGGGATTTATCTTGAGGTGTGAGTAGTCAATGTTTTTCGATCTTTGTTTTTTTTTATTTGAGATTTCTGTATCCTCTAATACATTTGATTTTAAAATCACAATAGTAAAGAAGTTATCAGTTATCAGTTATCAGTTATCAGTTAGAAAGGGGATATAGGGATTTAGGGGTTTAGGAATTTAGGGGTTTAGGGGTTTAGGGAAATTTCAGCCAAATGCCCCACTACCCCACTACCCCCCCGCAACGCGCACGAAGTGACCACCCCACACCCCACCTGCCCCCCCCGATGTCGGGGGGGTTGGGGGGGTCACACCCCATCACCTCATCACCCCCATCTCCCAATTCATAATTTATAATTTATAATTCCCACTGATCACTGTTTACTGTTTACTGATAACTGATCACTGAAAAGTCTCCCCTCGTTTGGAGAAATAAACCATGAATCGGGCAACGGAATTCGATCGCAAAATGATGCAAAGATGTCTAACCCTTGCTAGGCAAGCCTTGGGCCGGACTTCTCCTAATCCTTTGGTGGGTTCTGTGATTGTTCAAGAGGGTATAATTATCGGCGAAGGTTTTCACCCGGGGGCCGGACAACCCCATGCAGAAGTTTTCGCCCTGAGACAGGCAGCAGAAAAAGCCCGTGGTGCCACTTTATACGTCAATCTTGAACCCTGTAACCACTATGGACGTACTCCCCCCTGTAGCGAGGCAATTGTGCGAGCGGGCATTAAAAAAGTGGTGGTAGGGATGATCGATCCTAATCCCCTAGTGGCGGGGAAAGGCATTCAAAGATTAGCATCGGCAGGCATCGAGACGCTGGTGGGAGTGGAGGAGTCCGAATGTCGTCAACTCAATCAGGGTTTTATCCATCGCATTACCGCTAAAAAACCCTTCGGTATCCTCAAATATGCCATGACTCTCGATGGCAAAATTGCCGCTACTAGCGGTCATAGCACTTGGATTACTAGCCCCGCTTCTCGCCAAATAGTCCATCAACTGCGCTCGGCCTGTGATGCGATTATCGTCGGCGGTAGCACTGTCCGTCAAGATAATCCCCACCTAACTACTCACGGCCTCTCTGAGCATAATCCCCTGCGGGTGGTCATGACTCGATCGCTCGATTTACCCCCCTCCGCCCATCTTTGGCATACCAGTCAATTTCCCACAGTTGTCTATACACAAATTGATGCTAATGTCAAGCTTAAGCAACAATTATTAACAAAAGGCGTGGAAGTGATCGAACTAACCGAGGTGACACCCAGTTTAGTGATGGAAAATCTTGATCAGAGGGGATTTTGTCAGGTTTTGTGGGAGTGCGGCGGCGGTTTAAGCGCAGCTGCGATCGCTGAGGGCATGGTACAAAAAATTATCGCTTTTATTGCGCCCAAAATCATCGGGGGAATCAAAGCTCCTAGTGCCGTGGGTGATTTAGGTTTCCAGTTAATGAGCCAAGCTTTACAGTTAGAAAATGTCACGGTTAATTATCTCAATCCCGATATTTTGATTGAGGGATATCTGCCAAGGGAAAAGTAGAGCTAGTGCAATTCCGACTCAATCGGCTTGATAAAGTCAAAAAGTCATCAATAACCCCGATAATCTGGCAATTACCCCTGATTTTTGCGAGCGAGTTCTAGAATCCGTTTATCGGTACGGTTATCCCCCTAGAAGAAGTTGGGCAATCGCTCTGTGATCAATAGTGCCATTATCGAGCAAAATAAAAAAGTTAGAATAGTCAAGCCCTTAGTGATTGAACGTATGACGGTACTCGAAAAAGGTAATATCACGATTCATACCGAGAATATCTTCCCTATTATCAAAAAATCCCTCTACACTGACCATGAAATTTTTCTGCGGGAATTGATATCTAATAGTGTGGATGCTATCTCGAAATTAAAAATGGCTTCCTTAGCAGGAGAAGCGAGAGTAGAAGTCCCCGAACCAGAAATTAATCTCGCCATCGATAAAGAAAATCGTACCCTATCAATTACCGATAATGGTATTGGGATGACGGGGGAAGAAATCAAGAAATATATTAACCAAGTTGCCTTTTCCAGTGCGGAAGAATTTATCAATAAATACCAAAAATCAGCCAACGACTTAATCGGTCATTTTGGTCTAGGTTTTTATTCGGCTTTTATGGTGGCTAAAAAGGTAGAGATTGATACTCTTTCCTATCAAGAAGGTGCTACCCCTGTCCATTGGTCTTGTGATGGTTCTCCCGAGTTTGAATTAACCGATTCTTCCCGCAGCCAAATCGGCACCACTATCACCCTAACTTTAATGGATGAGGAAGGGGAATATTTAGAACCTGCCCGCATTCGCCAGTTAGTCAAAACCTACTCAGATTTTATGCCCGTTCCCATTAAAATTGATGGGGAAGTGATTAATCAACAACGGGCTTTATGGAAAGAATCTTCTCAAAATCTGACCAAAGAAGACTACCTAGAATTCTATCGTTATCTTTACCCTTTCCAAGAAGAACCTTTACTCTGGGTACATCTGAATACCGATTATCCTTTCTTGCTCAATGGCATTCTCTATTTTCCCAAACTCAGACCAGATGTGGATGTCTCAAAAGGACAATTAAAGTTATTCTGTAATCAGGTTTTTGTCAGCGATCATTGCGAGGAAATTATTCCCGATTTCCTGATCCCCTTGCGAGGAGTTATCGATAGTCCAGATATTCCTTTAAATGTGTCTCGAAGTGCTTTAACCAAAGATCGCACCGTTCGCCGTATTGCCGATTTTATTGCCAAAAAAATTGCTGATCGCCTCAAATCTCTCTACAACGAAGATGCAAAAGAATATATTCGTTGTTGGGGAGATGTGGGAACTTTTATTAAATTTGGTTCCTTGAAAGAGGATAAATTTAAACAGCAGGTAGAAGATATTTTAATCTATCGCACTACCTACAAACCCCCAGAAACTGCGGTACAAGTGGAAGTGCAAACCGCCGAAGGTGACGCATGGCAAGAAACAACGGCGAAAACTCCCCTAGAAGCGATCGAACAGGAAGGTTATACTACTCTCAAAGCCTACCTAGAACGCCATAAAGAACGCCACGAAAATCGAGTTTTTTACTGTACCGATCCTCGGAGCCAATCCACCTACGTTGAACTCTACAAAAATCAAGGGTTAGAAATCCTCTTCTTTGATTCTTTCATCGATACTAATTACTTTATTCCTTTCCTAGAAAGAGAATACTCCGATGTGAAATTCACCCGGGTTGATTCTGAATTAGACTCGACACTGCTCGAACAGGATCAAGCTAGTGAAATTATCGATCCCGCCAGTAATAAAACCCGGGCTGAATTAATCAAAGAAATCTTCGCCAAAGCCCTTGATAATTCCCGCATCAATATCAAAACTGAAGCCTTGAAATCCGATGATCCCCAAGGTACTCCCCCGGCAATTGTCTTACTTCCAGAAGCGATGCGACGCTTACAGGAAATGACGGCAATGATGCAACAAAAAGCCATGGCTTTCCCCGAAGAACATATTCTGATGATTAATACTAATCATCCCTTAATTCAACAGATTGTCCAGATTAGTCAGGGAAGTATTGTTACTGGTAGTGGCGAATCTCCATCGGCGCAATTAGCGAAAATGCTCTGTCAGCACGTTTATGATTTAGCTTTAATCGCTCAAAAAGGATTTGATGCTGAGGGAATGCAAGCTTTTGTGGAACGTTCCAATCGCGTTCTGACTAAGCTAACCGAAAAGATTTAATCTATTGCCAAACTTTAGCTGTTCCGATATGCTGAGAGTGTGTTAATTCACACTCTATTTTTTTAACCTGATCAATATGATCTAGCGATAAGCTATCTTGCCGCCGTCAGCCTTGAATAAGTTATCAGTTATCAGATGTAAGTTTTCAGTTCACTTATACTGTTTACTGTTTACTGATAACTGATAACTGATAAGTAGGGAGGCACAATTATTTGTAGGATGGGTTAGCGCACTTCGTAACATGAGCGGGCGTTGGGTTTCATGCTTCAACCCAACCTACGTTCTGTTTACTGATAACTGTTTACTGATAACTGATAACTGAAAAATGCGCTTACCCACCCTCAAATATGAGCGAGGAACCTTAATTCTCCATCCACCACCAAAAGGGAAAAAATGGCTAGATTTTGCCACTTGGGATGATCGTATCGAAAGATTTCGCATTTTGGCCATTCATTATCGTCCTCTCGTGGAAACCCTACAGGAGGAGGGCATTAACTTCCAAGATGAAGCAAAGGCTTTTAACAATTTAGAATTAATTGCCAGTTTTGAACGGGAACCCTACCCCCACCAAACTGAAGCGTTAATCGCTTGGAAAAAATCCCAGAGAAGGGGTGTTATCGTCCTTCCCACCGCTGCTGGTAAAACCTATCTTGCTCAATTAGCTCTACAATCGACTCCCCGCAGTACCTTAATTATCGTGCCGACTATTGATTTAATGCACCAGTGGTATGCCCAGATGTTGGCGGCTTTTCCCGATGCCGAGGTGGGATTATTAGGGGGAGGTTCTAAGGATAATAGTGCTATTTTAATCGCCACCTATCAAAGTGCGGCAATTTATTCGGAAACTCTTGGTAATCGTTACGCTTTTTTGATTTTTGATGAATGTCATCATTTACCATCGGATTTCTTTCGTAAAATAGCGGAAGATTCGATCGCACCCTATCGTTTAGGCTTAACAGCAACACCGGATCGCGGTGATGGTAGTCATCAAGATTTAGATTATCTTATTGGTGCAATTGTTTATCAAAAAAGTCCCCAAGACTTGTCAGGAAAAGCCCTAGCGGATCATGAAATAATTCAAATTAAAGTGAAACTATCCGCCAAAGAACAGGAAAAATATCAAGAAGCAATTAAAATTCGCAATGATTTTTTAAGAAAAAATAATCTCAGTTTGTCTGGTTTAGATGGTTGGCAAAATTTTGTCATGATTAGTGCCAGAAGTAGCGAAGGGCGCCGCGCCATGTTAGCGCACCGGGAGTCGAAGGAAATATCCTCTGGAACCCAGGGAAAATTGCGGGTTTTAGCCGAGTTAATCTGTGAACACTATCCGGAACCAATTTTAATTTTTACCAACGATAATGCCACAGTTTACCGCATTTCCGAGAGCTTTTTAATACCTGCCATAACCCATCAAACTCCCGTAAAAGAACGCCATGAAATCCTGACCCGTTTTCGTCAGGGAGAATACAAAATTATAGTGACTTCCCATGTGCTTAATGAAGGGGTTGATGTGCCGGAAGCGCGCATTGCGATTATTTTATCGGGAACTGGTTCCACTAGGGAATATATTCAGCGTTTAGGACGGGTTTTAAGAAAAGGCCAACAAGAGGATAAACGGGCGATTTTGTATGAAGTGATAGCCGAAAATACGACGGAGGAAAAAACCTCCCAACGACGACGGGGAGAGCAGAAAAATAAAACTAGCTATAAAACCGGTAATCGACAATTGGAATTATTGCCTTCTCCTCCAAAAAAATCTTTTTCTTTCCCGAAAGCTGCCGAATCTTCTACCCCTTGGGTAAGTTCTCCAGAGTCAGAGGAAGAATAGAAAATTTCTCTGGGGGATTTTCCTCTATAATAATAAAGGTAAAAAATCTTGATTAATACCCCTATGACCGAACTTGCTCAACAAAAATGTCAACCTTGTCAATCGGGTGCTTCTCCTATCACTGCCGAGGAAATTACCGCTTTACAGGCTAAAATTCCCGATTGGAATCTCTTAGAATACGAGGGTATTCCCCGTCTGCAAAAACTCTATAAATTTGCCAATTTTCAAGGGGCAATCGCCTTTACTAATGCCGTAGGAGAAGCAGCGGAAAAAGAAGGCCATCACCCCGCTTTATTGACAGAATGGGGTAAAGTTACCGTTTCTTGGTGGACCCATGACGTGGGCGGATTACATCAAAATGATTTGATCATGGCTGCCCGTACCGATGATATTTATCGAAAATTTGGGTCTAAAACCCCGTCCTTTAGCGTAGCGGAGGACGGCTTGACATTTCTAGCTAAATAGCTTACCATAGTAAATGTAGTTTGGTAAGCAAAATGCTAAAAGCATTCAAGTACAGAATCTATCCGACCAGTGAGCAATCAGTTTTGCTTGCCAAGTCGTTTGGCTGTGCTAGATGGTTTTACAATTACGCTCTAAACTTAACATCTGAAACTTACAAGCAAACTGGAAAAGGATTAAGCAGAGACGAAATAATTAAGCTGCTGCCTTCCCTAAAAAAAGAGTATGAGTGGTTAAGCGAAGTACCATCGCAGGTATTACAACAAGCAGCTTTAAATCTTTCTAGTGCTTTCCTTAACTTTTTTGAAGGTCGAGCTAAATATCCTAACTTCAAGAAAAAGCAAAATAGGCAGTCGATTAGATTTCCTCAACACTGTAAGTTAAAAAATGATGTTTTGGTATTGCCTAAAATTGGTGAAGTCCATTGCCAAGTTTCACGGCAACCAGAGGGAAACTTAAAGTCTGTTACGGTTTCAGTTAATCCATCAGGAGAATATTTCGCATCTTGTCTTTATGATGATGGTCAGGATTTACCCCAAAAATCATCAGAAGGAAAAGCGGTCGGGATAGACGTTGGACTAACCCATTTTGCTATTACATCAGATGGGACTAAACACGGGAATCCTAAATACTATCGTAAGTACGAACAAAGATTAGCGAGAAGACAAAAGAAACTTAGTCGCCATCAAAAAGGCTCTAACAACCGAAATAAAGCTAGAGTTAAAGTTGCTAAAGTTCACTCTAAAATCGTTCGTTGTCGTGAAGATTTTCTGCACAAACTAAGTCGTAAATTAGTTGACGAAAACCAAGTCATAGTGGTAGAAAATCTGGCAGTCAGAAACATGGTCAAAAACCCTAAACTAGCCAAATCAATTAGTGATGTTGGTTGGGGTCAATTCTGTACTATGTTAAAATACAAGGCTGAATGGGAAGGAAAAGTCTATATGGAAGTAGATAGATTCTTTCCTAGCTCTAAGACTTGTAGTAACTGCTTAAATTGTGTTGATAGTTTAAGCTTAGATCTTCGTAGTTGGCAATGTCCTAAGTGTGGAGAAACCCACGATAGAGACATTAATGCCGCTAAGAATATTCGGGATGAAGGTTTACGAATTTTGGCGGTAGGGCATACCGCTACTGCTTCTGGAGGGAGAGTAAGACCAAGTAAAGGCACTGCTTTTGCAAGGCATCTCCCTGTGAATGAAGAATCCCCACGCCTTTAGGCAACGGGAGTGTCAACGCCAACAAAATGCTTAATCGTAGGCGCGAATCATCGCTTGGGTTCCCTGTTTAATTCCCTTACCTTCGTCCAATTCTGCTACTACTTTAAATAGAGTTGCTGCTAAATCTGTCCCGGGCAGAATTTCCCCGGCTGCCTGGGCAGTTTCTTTGACTAATCGCAAATCTTTTAAGATATGTTCAATCATAAAAGCCGGCTGTAAATCTTGGGCGAGGATTTTTGGTCCCAAATTTTCCAACGCCCAAGAACCTGCCGCCCCCGTTTTACAGACTTCTATGACTAAATTGGGGTCTAATCCTTGAATTTTTGCCATTTTTAGAGCCTCACACAGCGCCACCATGTGAACCGCCCCCAAGACTTGATTACAGAGTTTTACCGCTTGTCCGTTGCCGATTTCGCCACACCAGCGAATAGTTTTGCCCATGGCTTGAAAACAGGGTAAACAAGTCTGAAAATCCGCTTCTTTCCCCCCCACCATAATAGTTAAAGTGCCGTTTTTCGCCCCAATATCGCCCCCAGAGACGGGAGCATCGAGAAAACGGAGATTATTTGCCTCTAGCTTTTCCCCAATCATCCTAGCGGCTTGAGAGCCAATGGTACTCATATCCACCACCAGAGTTCCCACCGCTGCCGATTCCATGACACCCCCCGGTCCTAAAATTACTGCTTCCACGTCAGGCACATCCCCGACGCAGGTAAAGACAATCTCGGCATCCCTGACGGCGGCGGCAATATTAGAACAAATGTTCGCACCCGCTGCCCCAGCAATGGTTATCCCCGGCGCTTCTGGGGTACGATTCCAAGCATTGACAGCAAAACCTTGACGGACAAGATTAACCGTCATCGGCGCTCCCATCACTCCTAATCCTAAAAAGGCAATTTTTTGACTCATAATTTTCGTAATCAATGGAAAGGGAGGTGTGGGGTGTGACCCCCCCAACCCCCCCGACATCGGGGGGGGGCAGGTGGGGAAGTGGGGAAGTGGGGAAGTGGGGAAGTGGGGAAGCTGTCTCATCACCCTATCACCCCAAAACCCTATCACCCTATCACCTGACGACCGACGACCGACGGCTAAAGTAATTCTACCATTTGCAGAAATTGGGCTTCTGAAAGGGTTTTTATGCCTAATTTTTGAGCCTTTTTAAGTTTCTCACCGGGAGCTTTACCGAGGAGAATATAATCAGTGTTCGCACTGGGGGAACCGGTAACAGTACCACCGACATTAATAATCAATGATTTCGCTTGCTCGCGACTGATTTGGCTGAAGGTTCCTAGTATAACTAGGCTTTTTCCCCTTAGGGGATTTTCTGCGGATTCTTCACTCGTCTGGACTATCTTTGCTGTGGGTTGCACTTCTAAACTCGTATCGGCAACCGGGATTTTTTGTGCTGCTACTACCAGAGTTTCCTCGGCAATCACTGGGGGAGTTTCTGGTTCCTCTACTACAGGAGTTTCCTTGGCAATCACTGGGGGAGTTTCCGGTTCTTCTACTACCGGAGTTTCACTAATAATTGCTTCCGGTTCATTAGTGGTAATAGGGGCAGTTGGTTGAGAGAAATCTTCTCTTTCTTGTTGTCGGTTTTGAATTTGAAGCTCTAAAGCGGTGATTTCTTTTTGCTTAGTTGCTAACTCACCCTCAAAATTAATTTTTTCCTTTTCTAAAGCTTTAGCTGCCGTTTTTTGGACTTCTAAATCTTGAGTTAGTTGGCGATTTTGTTGGCTTAATTCCTCGATATGACGGGAAGTTGTGGTTTCTAATTGGTCTTTTTCGGCACTTAATTGGTGTAGTTGAATCTCTAAATTAGAAATGTTTTCCCGATAGGTTTCTAGCTGTTGCGGTAACTGGTTTAATTCCTGTAATTGGCCTTCTAAATCAGTAATTTTTGCCTGAGAATCGGCCAATTGTTGCGGTAACTGGTTTAATTCCTGTAATTGGCCTTCTAAATCAGTAATTTTTGCCTGAGAATCGGCCAATTGTTGCGGTAACTGGTTTAATTCCTGTAATTGGCCTTCTAAATCAGCAATTTTTTCGGCAGCAGTGGTCAATTGTGCCGATAATTCCCCTTTCTGGACTTCTAAAGCTTGTAACTCCAGTTTAGCTGCTTCGAGACGAGCGCCGAGACTGTCCTTTTCGTCGGTTATAGCCGCCACTTGAGCGACGGTTTCTTGGAGTTTTATAGTTAAATTGTCGCATTCTTGGCCTAAAGAGAGCGATCGAGTTTGACTTGCGGCTAAATCTTCGCTGAGAGACTTTTTTTCCTGTTCTAACCCGGTAATTTGACCCTGTAAGCTGGCTATTTCTTGCTGTCCTTGCTCATAATGTTCTGTTTGGTGAGCTAGATTCTGTTCTAAGGTTTGAATTTGACCTTGCAAGTTGGGAATTTGGGCGGCTAAATCGCTTAATTCCTGGTTTTTATGCTCTAAATCTGCCACTTTGGCCTTTAATTCCTCGGCTTTTTCTAGATCTTGCTGTAAGAGAGTTTTATCCTGTTCTAGGGTCTGAATTTGACTATAGAGAGAGGTGGTCTGTTTTTTGGTCAAATCAAATTGACGGTTAATTTCGCCTTTTTGCTGCTCTAAAGTTTGAATCTGTGCCTCTAGGCTAGTAATTTGGGCTTTTTCTGCCTCTAACTGCTCCATCAAACCAGCTTTCTCCGCTTCTATTTCCTTAGCGGTGGTTTTCAGGTGTTGAATTTCATTCTCACCTATCTGGACAGCTTGCTGGAGGGACTGGAGAGCATTTTCTAAATCCGTAGCTTTCTGCTGTAATTGGGCGGAATGTTGTTCTATGTGAATTATTTTGGCGTGCAGCTGCTGATTTTCATCTTTTGAATCTGATTGCGCCACTTCTAAACCCTTGACTTGAGCCAACAAATCTGAGTTACCTTGCTGTAATTGCGCTTGTGCGGCTAAAAGGGCGGTATTTTTGCTGACGAGACTAGAGCGCGACCAGAGGAATAGTCCTCCGAAAACAGCACTTAAACCTAATCCTTCATAAATTAATTCGTTGAGCATATCTACCCTCCTAGACAAGCGAAAAACAGTCACCTAACCGAACTGATGCGGCAATTTTGGTTATAGACCTACATCTCTACTTATATCAGTTACGGGCTGCATTCGGGGGAAGGGCGGGGAAAAAGTCACTTCTTTCATCCTGCCCGGTATAAAAAGGTGGGTAGTGTTCTGAATCTGTGGATAAGACAAGTCACAATGAATAGACTGACTACCTCGCAGAAATACGATCCACAGGTCTAGAACATTACCGGAATTGAGAAATTGAGGATGATTTGATAGGATGTCAGTGCAATCGGTTAATAGTAAAGGAAAAACCCCCATTTCTCATGAGTCAAAATCCCAATTCTTCCTCGCGATCACTGCAGCCGCTGCCGATTCCCTCCATGCTGATACCTGCCTCAGAGTTAATCACGGAAATCAGCACGGGGACAACTGAAGAAATTACGCAACAAGTGGCGATACCGACCAAAACTACCCAGAATATGCTGCAAAATGGTCAAATTACTGCCCCACGTCCTCCTCAAAATCGCGCTCCCAGTCAGGCTGCTTCCCCCCAAACCCCACCCCGGCCTGGTCGCGCCCCCAATCAACCCCCCCTAGAACATTTGATCCGGATGGCCTTTGATCGGGGTTATTCGGACGTTCACCTGGGAGTTGGAGAAAAACCCCGGATGCGCGATCGTGGTGAAATGATTATTCTCAACTATCCTGAAATTGACATCAACACTTTTTATAGTTGGTTACGGGAAATCCTAGGGGAAGAAGAAATCCTTCGCTTTCAAAAAGACCTAGAATTTGACGGTGCAACTCAGTACGAATTCGCTAGGGTGCGGATTAATATCTTTGAAAGTCTGCGCGGTCCTGGGATGGTTTTGCGTCTAATTCCCATGAAAATCCTCACTATAGAACAATTGGGCTTACCGGCTGTGTTCCGGAATGTGTGCGATGTGCAGAAGGGATTGATATTAATCACCGGTCCGACGGGTTCAGGGAAATCCACCACCCTAGCAGCCATGATCGATTACATCAATAAAGAACACGCCAAACATATTATCACCATCGAAGACCCGATCGAATTTGTCCATCAAAGTCGTCGCAGTTTGATCACACAACGGGAAGTGGGAATACACACCCATGAGTTTGATAATGCCCTAAAAGCCTCTTTGCGGGAAGACCCAGATATTATTCTGGTGGGGGAGATGCGGGACAAATCCACCGTTAATACTGCCCTGAAAGCTGCCCAAACCGGTCACTTAGTTATGGGAACCCTGCACACCAACAGCGCCGTTAAAACCCTGGAGCGGATTTTAACTCTTTATACCGCCGAGGAACAAGAATCGCTGCGGCTGGCGATCGCAGAATCCTTGGTTTGTATTATCTCCCAGGGTTTATGTCGTACCACCGACGGTAAACGGACTGCTTTTCACGATATTCTCGTCAACACAGAGGCCGTCAAAGATTACATTTGCAGCGGCAAAAATGACGAAATTCTCGAATTAATGAAAGATGGCGAATACCACGGCATGATTACCACTAATCAATCTCTATTTAACCTCTATCAAGAAGGACGGATTACCGATGAGGTGGCCTTGGCCATGTCCCCAGTTCCCAATGAACTGGCGATGATGCTGCGGGGTAGAATCTAGAAAAACCCTGAAGGAAATTCTGGAGGGGTCAAGAGTTTAGTAGTCTAGAAAAATAGAAGCTCCTATTTATTCTTTACGGGAACCCCTCAAGTGGCTACTTCTGCGATTGTGTTGCCCGATATTTTTAAAGGCATCGCCCTGTTTACCCCCGGGGGCGACCTGATTTACTGTATCGATGCCAATAAACAAACTCATTGGCATCTGAATCTCTGTGCTGCTCTCCAGTCCGCATTAGGGTTGCCAGAACCCCCCCATTTTTTAGTTCCTAGTTTTACTGCTACCATTGATCGCTGGCGAGATCCCTACAGTCACCGTATTCATACCAGTGCCGAAGTATATCCCCTTGTCCGTCGCTATCAGCCTTTATTAAATGCTATTTTCGCCACGGACGATCAAGCTTGGTTTACTGTACCTTGGCAGGAACAATCCTCTAATCCCACTATCTTAGAAACCTATCGTCAGCAGTTTCCCCAACTTTGGCAATCCCACGATCTGATTCTCCGTTATCAGGAGTACCCCGCAGCCACTTCGGTGATTAGTGCTGACTCTGACTATACTAACCCTAGTCCCAAGGGTTATGTTTTGCGGTTATTTGTCTCTGGTAATAATGCCAATACCAAGCACACCCTAGAATCGATTCATCAGCTTCTAGAACGAGAATTACACCATCCCTATACTCTGAAAGTGATCGATATCTCTAAGCATCCAGAACAAGCGGAATCTAATCATGTCTCTGCTATTCCCACTTTAGTCCGGGTTTGGCCGCAACCGGTGAAACGCATCATCGGCGAATTTGAGGATTTACCGCGAGTATTACAGATTATCGCCACCGCTTAGGGTTTAAAAACTTCTGACTCGATTCCTCGCCACCATTCGCCCAATTTCATTAAGTCTTGCTGAATATCATCCAATTCTTGGATGTATTCCTGTTGGGAAAGACTGGCGCGACGTTCTTGCAGTTTTTTGAGACGCAATTGCACTAACAGCCAAGGCTTGGAAATACTGTTAGTTTCTTCAATATAGCGAGCGATATCTTGACTATCCATAGTTTTTGACTGTTATTATCCTATATTTTGTCAAATTAACCCAAGAATCCTTTTTTTAGTTGCAGAAGATTATGTTTGACTTTAGCCACTATTACCCCTACGTCGAATTGGTTTCTTTCCTCAAAAACCTAGCTTCGTCCTATCCTAATTTAATTAGCCTCACCTCGATCGGTAAAAGCTACGAAAATCGAGATATCTGGTTAACTACCCTAACAAATCAAGCAACAGGCCAATATTTAGAAAAACCTGCCTATTGGATCGATGCTAACACCCATGCGGGAGAAGTAACAGGCTCTGCCGTCGCTCTCTACACTATCTCTCATCTTTTGCGCCAATACGGTCATAATTCCTCAATTACCAGACTTCTTGACCATTACACTGTCTATATTTTGCCGCGATTGGCCGTGGATGGAGCGGAAAAATATCTCACTACTCCCTATATGTTACGATCGAGCATTCGCCCCTATCCCCACACAGATGAGAAACCGGGGCTATATCCTGAAGATATTAACGGCGATGGTTTAATCTTGCAAATGCGCCAAAAAGATACCTGTGGCGCTTGGAAAATTTCTGCACAAGATCCTCGCATTATGGTGCGTCGCCAACCGGAGGAATTTGAGGGGACTTTTTACACTTTGCTCACCGAAGGTTTAATCCGCGATTACGATGGCTATAATTTTACCACTGCCCCTACCCTAGAAGGCTTAGATTTTAACCGCAATTATCCCGTTTATTGGGTTCCTGAAGGAGAACAACAGGGGGCCGGAGATTTTCCCTTTTCCGAGCCAGAAACCCGTGCAGAAGCCGAATTTTGGGCAAATAACACCAATATTAATGGCTTCGTTACCTATCATACCTATTCGGCAGTCATGTTGCGTCCCTATAGCACCCATCCCGATGAATATTTCCCCGTGGAAGACTTAGAAATGTATAAATATATTGCTGATAAGGGAAAAGCAATTACTGGTTATGAATGCGTTTCTGTCTATCACGATTTTCGTTATCATCCCAAAGAAGTGACTAACGGTGCCATGGATGATTACGGTTACGATCATTTTGGTTGGTATGGTTTTACGGTGGAGTTATGGGATGCACCCACCCAAGCAGGAGTGAAAAAAGATGATTACATTCAATGGTTTCGCTGGCATCCTTTTGAAGATGAATTAAAATTACAGCGTTGGAATGATGAAAATTTAGCGGGAAAGGGTTTTATTAATTGGCAAAGTTTTGATCATCCCCAATTGGGAGAGGTGGAAATTGGCGGTTGGGACTTTAAAAATGTCTGGCAAAATGCCCCAGAAAAGTATTTACCGGATTTATGTGAGAAACAATGTCAGTTTACTATTGCCCATGCTTTAATGTCACCTCTTTTAGCTATCTCTCGTCTTGATCTTAAGGCCCAGGGAAATGGCATTTATCATCTGGTTTTACAGTTAGAAAATCAGGGATTCTTACCCACTTATACCAGTAAAAAAGCACTGGAAAGAAAGATCGTTCGTCCGATTCAAGTCAAGTTAAATTTAGCCGATGACGTGAGTTTAATAGTGGGAAAATTAGAGCAGGAAATCGGTCACTTAGAAGGTCGATCAAATAAAGTGTATAGTAGTCTTGCTCACGGTTTAGATTATCGCTGTACAGTGGAATGGGTGATTAAAGGAGTTTCCGGTCAAGAAATCGAGATTGTCGCTATAGCGGAAAGAGCGGGAACAGTCAGACAAAAAGTGATTTTATAGAGCTATTTTTGGGTTCGATAAAATTGTTAAATAAGTCTCGTGGGATTCGGTGGGTAAAACTCGCAATTTTTGGCTGCGAAGATCTGGTTCTAATCCCAAAGCTTCTAAAGGAATTACTCCTAATAAATTGTTTTGACCTTCGGGTAATTCCAAACATTCAAAAGTTCCTTCCCGTCCCGCGATAATCAAGGTAGCATCGCGAAAAATTCTCGCTTTTCCTATACCTTTAGCCGTAGCCACATCTACTTCTTTTAAAAGCTGTAAACCCAAGCGGGAGATTACTTCTGGCACTAGACAAAGAGTGGTTGCCCCCGTATCAACCAAGACATTTTCTAGGGTAAGAGAGCGAATTTGATCGGGAGAAATTACAGCCGCTGCTGCTAAAATTTGATCGGCGCGATTGATAACTGTAATGCTGGTGTAGATTTTGCCCATATCTTCTGCAATAATTGCTGGATCAACCATAATACTACCCTCAATTCTACTCCTAAATTATACCAGAATAACTGCCAACAAAATTGTCTAGTAACTTTAATTATTAATCCGGCCATCCGGCATAATTGCACCGCAGAAGTTAACTCCCATCAGATTAGCGCTCATTAACTCAGCACCAGTTAGATCCGCATTACTTAAATCAGCACCGGTGAGATTTGCTCTAGCAAAGAAAGCATTGATTAAATCCGCTTCCCTAAGATTAACTCCTGAAAGATTAGCCCTTCTTAAGTCAGCATGATTCATTCTTGCCGCTTGAAAATTAGCTTGACTAAGATTAGCTCGATCGAATTTTATGTGAGTCATAATTGCACTATGGAAATTTGCACCCATTGCTTCCGTATCGCTCATTTTTGATCGCATTAAGTTGGCTCCCTCTAGGTTTGCACCCACTAAATGCGCCCCGATTAAATTAGCATCAGTGAGTAAAGCACCTTGGAGATTAGCATTAGTTAAATCCGCTTTTCTAAGGTCAACATTGCATAAATTAGCACCCTCTAAATTTGCTCCTACTAGATAAGCTCGCACCAGATTAACCCCTTTCATATTAGCCCCTTGCAGGTCGGCGCGATAGAGATTAGCCGCTTGTAAATTACTGTTATAGTTTTTCTTTTCCTGACGCATATTTGTACCCCGCAAACAAGCACCAGTGAGGTTAGCACCACTTAAATTAGCCCCCCGTAAATCTGCGCCGATTAAGTTAGCGTCAAGTAAAGTAGCTAGGGTTATATCGGTATCACGAAGATTAGCCTTTTGTAGCATTGCTCCGTGTAAATTAGCACTGCGTAAATCTGCCCCATTTAAGTCAACTTGGTTGAGACTAGCACCGCTTAAATTAGCTCCTACAAGATTAGCTTGAGCGAGATTAGCCCGGTTAAGATAGGCAAAGAGAAGATTGGCTCCGTGCAGATCCGCTTCATTTAAAACAATGCCAATTAAGTCAGCACCAACTAAATTAACTTCTGGTAATTTTGAGCCACTAAACTGAGTTTCTCCCGCATCATAACGTGCAATTAATTCGGTGGGTTTCATAGTTAGAATATCCAGATAAATTTGGGTAAAAAATTAGAGAATTCTTTGTAAAGCTTGCACCAGAATACTGGCAGTTTGAACGTTAGCATCCCTATCCATTTGGGTGTTGGCAATATTATATAGTTGAACTTCGATATCCTTAAGGGATTTCCCACTTTGGATGAGTTGTTGTAGTAAATCTTCTAGGGTATAACCTCGCAGAGTTGACCAATCTTGATCGCTCCGCTCCCAAGTATGAAATAGGAGCGAGAAAATCAATATTTTGGCTCGTAATGGATTAGTATACTGGAAAATTTCTAAACGAATTTTAAAGGGGTCGTAGGCGGGAATTTGTGGGGAATTACTGGGGTTGTTATTTGAGAAAGCTGGCTCAGCAAAGGGCAATTCCATGGCTAATTGCGGTTCATTTAAATCGATGATCGAAGAGGAAAAATCCACAGGTTCACTTCTAGAGGGGGATAAAGATGTGGTTTTAGCCGCATAATTGCAATCATTATTTAGATGAATCATTTGACTGTTCAAGATTTGACTTTTTGACTCATTATCCTGTTCTTCGTCATCGTTATCAGTATCGTAGAGAGGCTCTAGCTGGGTAAGAATAATATTGGCTAGGGCTAGGTAGAGAGCTTTTTTATTAATATTTTCGGCAACTCGGTTGACGGTTTGTTGCAAGCTTAGGAAATTAGGATTGTTTTGCTGAAGTTCTAAAATAATATTTTTTAAGCCATAATTATTAATCACCGCTTGTTCGGTTTCCCAATGATTTTTACAGGCGGCAAACATTAATTTTTTAATTCTCGCAGTCTCTCGATGATTTTCTAGGCTACTAACCACCTGTCTTAATAAATTATTAACGGCCGCAAAACTAGGGTTAACTTCCAGTTCTACCGGTAATAATTGAGTGTTGTAGGCGGCATCAATATTACTATATAATTTACTGATTTGCTTAATAATAACTGGGGCTACGCCCGCATAAACCTCAGGACGACTTAGGTTTTTAACTAATTTATAAACAGAAAAAGTTAATTGTTCTTTACTGGTTTTGAGTTGCACTAACTCGTTCACCAGGTCTTCCATCGCCACAGTGTTTAAAATATTAGTATCATTTTCCCAATATTTTTTACAGATACAAAAGATTAATTTTTTGATACGTAATTTTTCTTCGTGGCTGTCGAGATAGCGAACTACGTCATTAAAAACGTCGATGGATAATTGCATAGTAACTTTTGATCAGAGAAAGGAGCCAGCGGGAGCAGGCCTCTACTATAGCACCATGCTATTAGCCTCTTGCGGGTCAGCTTGCCAGAACATATAAGTTATCTCCAGCTTTTAGTGCCTGAAGATATCCTAGCCTAAAAGCGTAGCATTATTGAGTTGGGGTTGCTAAATCTAGTCTATCTTCCCTAAGAGTACCCAGTCTAACTCCTAAAATTAGCAAAAGATGATTTTTTCGTCTTTCTCGTTTTTAGTACAAATGTCTGAGTAAAATCGGAGTAAAGTCTTTAAGTTTAGGCGATCGATGCCCGATCGGGTTAGAGTGATCAGGGAGAAACTGATTTATCGAGAGGCCATATCATCCCATGCTAGAACTCTATCAATTTGAATTATCTGCCTATTGTGAGAAAGTCCGTCTCATCCTCGACTATAAAGGACTTGCCTATAAAAAAAGGGACGTGGTGCCGGGGGTGGGACAATTGGAATTATTCCGTCTTTCTGGACAGCGACAGGTTCCCGTCCTCAAGGATGGTGATACCTATATTGCCGACTCGACGGAGATTGCTTTTTATCTCGATCGCAAGTATCCTGAAAAACCAATTATCCCTACAGATCCCCTACAACGGGGTCAATGTTTATTAATCGAAGAATGGGCCGATGAATCCCTGGGATTAAAAGGAAGAACCGCTTTTCTCGGCGCTTTTGCCCAAAATCAAAACTTTCGTACCGCTTTTTTACCCCGGGAAACTCCCGATTTTATGCGCTTGTTGCTGGGTTCCTTGCCGGGGGAATTAATTGATATTTTTGGGACGGGTGTAGGTCTGGGAAAAGATGCTATCAATACGGCTAAAAAAGGGCTACAACAGGATTTAGAGGCTTTGAACCTCATTTTAACCAATCGTCCCTATTTAGTCGGGGATCAGCCCAGTTTAGCTGATTTAGCCGTGGCGGGGTTAAGTGTACTGCTTCAGTTTCCCCCGGGTTCCTATCTCAACTTACCCCCGGAATTGCAAGGCAAGGGGATTCCGGGGTTAGCCGATAATAGCGCCTACGAAGGCTTTTTTGCTTGGCGCGATCGTCTTTATCGTCAATACCGTCAAACCATCACCCCGGGTAGTTCCACCCCTCCCATCGATTCCCCCAACTCCATCCAGATTGAATAGCAGCGCTTGACTAGGGTGGTGGGGCTTTTCAGTGATCAGTAAGCAGTAATCAGTAATCAGTGATATGAATTAGGGAGTGGGAAATTGGGGAATTGGGGAATTGGGGAATTGGGGAATTGGGGAGAATAAATAAAATAATCTCCTGATGACCGACTCCTGAATTTTGATGACTGATCACTGATCACTGATTACTGTTAAGATTCCCGTAAAACGTAGCCGACACCGCGCACGGTATGAATGAGGCGTTTTTGACCACCAGCTTCCATCTTCAGGCGTAAATAACGAATATACACCTCAATAACGTTTGATTCTCCTTGAAATTCATCTCCCCAGACATTTTCGAGAATTTGATCCCTCGATAATACTTCTTTCGGGTGAATCATCAGGTAGCGCAGCAGTTCAAATTCCTTCATCGTCAGCTCAATATTTTTGTTTTTATGGGAGAGACGACGAGTGACTAAATCTAATACTAAGTCACCGAAGCGCAATTGTTCGGGGATAGTTTCCAGAGGTTGCAGGTAAAAACGGATTAATTTGAGAAAAGATTGCGAATTATAGGGTTTGAGAAAATAATCGTCGGCTCCCGCTTCCAAACAGGCGAGACGTTCTTCTAGGGTTTCTTGAGATACTAATAAAATAATATAAACGCGACTTCCCTGGGAACGTAAACGACGACAAAAAGTCACACCCGCTTCCCCCGCCAGGAAACGATCGAGTATAATCATCGCTGGCTGCCAACTTTCCACTTCTGGGAAAGCGATATCAATGCTAGGCACAATCAGGGGACGATAACCTGCTTCTTGCAAGTCCGCACTAGCTAGTTTAGCGATATTCTCCTCAATTCCCACCAAGAGAATCGAAGAACTCAGAACTGGTGTACTCATTAGTCGGCAGCGGTAAAGAAATAGAAAAGATAGGGAGGCGACTAGCTGATTGTACTTAATTGATTCTCGCCTAACCGATTTTAGATAAAAAAGTTAACGCTGTGGTGCGTTGGATAAAATCACCATTGACAGACCAACCAGTTACTCGATCGGGGGACGACCAGAGGCTAAGATGATCTACAGGGGGATCCGCATAAAAATTTTCTCCACCGCTACCCAATAAACAGGAACTCCAATGGGTAAAATAATCGTGACTAAGGCGATAAATGGGAAAATTAGCGATTAATGGCACTCCCCACCCGTCCAAAGCCATTAAAGCTCGAATTTTCACCCCTTGAGCTTGCCAATAATAGGCTAAAGCGATCGCATTTACCACCCCCGCACTAAACCCAATCAAGGTTAGGTCTTCTCCCGGTGAAAAAGCTTCATTTAAGCAAGAAAAAGGAGAAATAATAATATAGGGACGTAATTTGACCGATTTACTCCCCAGATGTCCTAAAAAATCCTCGGTCAATCTAGAATCATGAAAACCAGGACAAATCACTAAGGTCATAAAATTAAGTAAAAAGCAATGAGGAGTCAGTAGCCGGTCGTCAGGAGATAGGGTGATAGGGTTTTGGGGTGATAGGGATTGAGGGGTTTAGGGAAATTTCATCCAAATGCTCCACTTCCCCACTTCCCCGCTTCCCCATCTCCCCACTCCCCACTCCCCACTTCATAATTCATAATTCATAATTCCCCTAATCTTGCCACCTATGACCGTAGAATCCAGCTTACAACAGTTAAAAAGAGCTTCATCGGGACGATTACCCAGCAGTTACGGGGTCTATTTTAAGAATACCCTGGTGGCCCTCTGTCATGCTCTTGAAGATCACCACTGGTCTTAGTCACCTTTCAACAGGGTAAATGGTATTTACAGGAAGCAGAGCGCTATTTAGATATTGCTCGCTCTTCTCGTCATATTGCGATCGCCGCCGTGGCCGATAGTGGTTTTTCTGAGCATAAAACCGGCAGTTTAGAGAATGTTTCGCTAGTCAACTTAGATAATAGCGATAGTTTGGTTAATGAGTGGAATTTAATCATTCTTTCCCCCGATTACGCTGCCATGGTACTCTGTCATGAGTTATCCCCGGAAGAATACTGGTCCGATAGTCAACCCCAAATAGACATAGAGCGAAAATTCTACGGTTTATGGACATTTGATCGCGATTTAGTCGAAAAAGCCGCTACGATCTTAATTGAGCGTCTGCATCCCTATAATCCCAGTCTAGCGGCCGATTTAAGCAGACAACAGCAGGAAATTAGTCAAAATATTAATCCCATTGCCACGGATTTAACCGGAGTAGTCTCTCGCATTGTCACCTATCTGCAAACCAGTCAACAGCAGTTAGTCACCGTCAGCAGACAAACACGAGAATTAAGCGACTTAGAAGGACAAGCATCCCGTTTAAATAAAAATTTGGCCGCTAATAAACTGCAAGCTTTTCTAAGAATGGCTCAAAAAGTCGATGAAAGAGATATTGATAATCCCCTTGCTTCCCTACAGGTGGCCGCTTTAGCGGAAATGTTGGGACAATTGCTCGATTTACCCACCCTGAGACTACGACGCTTACGATTAGCTGGTTTATTATACCGCATCGGTCTAGCGGAGGCTCCGATCGAAGTTTTTAGACAGCGTGCCAGTCAGTTAGAGGGAGCAAATGCGTTATTTTGGCGGGATAGATCGGTATTAGGCGCACAATTACTCGCCACTATGCCCGAATTAGCTCCAATTCAACAGATTATCTACCATGAGTTTGAATACTGGGATGGTAGCGGCGTTCCCAACGGACTAAAAGGGGAAGAAATCAGCCTAGAGTCGCGAATTTTAGGATTATCAGCCTATTTTCAGGAATTAACTCAACCGCGAGGCGACCGACTAGCTCTAGATTTAGGAGAGTCCCTAGAGCGTTGTCAAAATTATAGCGGGATTCGTTTTGATCCCGCTTTGGTAGAAAAATTAACTTCGGTAATTCGTCTGTGCGAAATGGGATGGATGCAATTACCCGATCGCCCTAGTCAAGTCCCCGCCGTCTGGTTAGAATCAGTTTAGATTAGACTCCGATTAAACTCTGCATGGCACGTCCCATATTAGCCGGTTTAAAAGCTGCCATCGCCGCGGTCGGTTCATAGCCGCAATGTACCATACAATCGGCACATTGAGGATTGCCACTGGCTCGACCGTAGTTATCCCAATTGGTTTCTGCTAAAAGTTCCCGAAAGCTTTTGTAATGTCCTTCGTTGAGCAGATAACAGGGTTTTTGCCATCCTAAAAGACTATAACTAGGACTACCCCAAGGAGTGCATTCATAGTCCTGTTCACCGATGAGAAAATCGAGAAAGAGAGGATTATGGTTAAAATTCCACTTTTTCTGACCTGATTTCCACGGTGAGAGAATTTCTCGGAATAAAGCTCTAGTTTGCTCCCGTTTTAAGAAACTATCTTGATCCGGGGCCCACTCATAACTATAACCAGGGGAAATCATCATACCATCGATGCCCAAAGTAGCGAGAAAATCGAAAAATTCCTGCATTTCTTGCGGATCTGTGCCTTCAAAAACCGTGGTATTAGTAGTAACCCGAAAACCTCTCGCTTTCGCCGCTTTAATCCCTTGTACTGCCTTATCGAATACCCCCTCTCGATCCACACAGCGATCATGATGTGCTTTTAAACCGTCCAGATGGACACTAAAGGTAAGATAGGGGGAAGGAGTAAATTTATCTAGGCTTTTCTCTAATAACAGAGCATTGGTACAGAGATAGACGAATTTTTTTCTGTCCACTAACCCCTTGACAATTTCATCGATTTGTGGATGTAAAAGCGGCTCGCCTCCCGGGATGGAAACCACGGGAACCCCGCATTCTTCCACCGCTGCGAAACATTCTGCTGGGGTGAGATGATTGCGGAGGATTTCCGGGGGATGTTGAATCTTACCGCAGCCAGTACAGGCTAAATTACAGCGAAATAGGGGTTCTAGCATTAAAACTAAGGGAAAACGCTTTTTTCCTGCTAGACGCTGTTTCAAGATATAGGAAGCAACCACTAAAGCTTGTTGCAGTTGGACAGCCATTTGCTCACACCAAAAGGATTCTAAGTCATTATAGACTGTTAACAGGACATCAAGGCATAGAACCCTAGAAAATGGCAAATTGAACGTAGGTTGGGTTGAAGTATGAAACCCAACACCTGCTGACTTGAAAGTGGGAAATGGGGAGAATAAATAAAAAAGTCTCCTATCTCCTGACTCGGAGACTCCTAACCTTAACGACAATTTTTGATTTTTACCAGAGGTCTATTATGAGTTCTTTAGGCGATCGCTTTAAGAAATTTGCGGGTAAAACTCGCTATGTGGTCTGTCGCTTATTTTTGCATCTCTACGGCCAAGAAGTCGCACCCCTGATCGGTATTCTTAATCGTACCGGCCGGGAAGCGATCGATTCCGAAGGCGATTTAGAGGTCATGGGAGAGGGTTTAGTAGAAATTTGTCAAAATCTGCTCCAGATGAACCTCTATTGGTTTTCTGTAGCTAATGAGGGCGATATTTTTTGGAGTGAGGGGGAAGCGGGAGACTACGTTAACGAACTGTTTACCGATTCTGCGGCCAGATACCTAAGTGAATCGGTGTCTGGGGAAGTGGGGGAAAACGAACCCTTAACTTTACCCGTCACCGATAACTTAGTTGTTATGATCACAATAGCCTTCGAGGGTGAGAGTGCTGCTTTAGAAACTAGCCTAGCCGATCGAGAGACCCTGGAAGATGGTTTAAAATCAATAATTAACCTTCACTACCAAGGTCGGCTGCGTGCGATTCAGGTACATTTTTCTCCTGCTCAATTGGGAGATGAATTGACCAATGAGCAACTATTACTCAATTTCCCGGAATTGCTGCCTTTATAGTCTTAATTTTGCCCTTATGCTGCGCCAAGTAACGACAATCCTTTTAATTCTTACCCTTTGTTGCACAACGGTGGCCTGTGGTTCCTCGTCAAATCAAACTCAGTCACCGTCGGCCAATAACAGTAGTGTAAGACAAGAATCCAATCAGGTTAGTAGCGGTCGCTACGAGGTGCAACAAGCTACCTACGATGACGGAGATGGCACTTATACCTTAATGCTGTTAAACACCCCTGGGGGGACTTCTCCCCTCTTTCGCACCACTAACCTGCAAATGGCTAGATTAAGCGAGGAGGACATTGCTAAAGGGGAAAAAACCGCGGTAGAAATCAACGGTGATCAGGCTACCCTGTACATGACCGAAGATTTTAAAATCGAGTATGTCCATAATGTCACGGAAGTGCGGAACAATCCCCAAACCGGACAACAGGAAACCGTGGTGATTCGGCAAGAATCGAGTTTTTGGAGTCCTTTTTTCGGTGCTGTTGCTGGTCAAGCTTTGGGTAGTTTGCTCTTTCGTCCTCAATATTACGTTCCTCCCCTCTATACTCCGGGGGGTGTGATGACTGGTTTTGGTGGTTACGGTTCCACCTATAATCAGGCAGTAGATCAATACCGGACTAAACATAATAGTCCACCTCCGGCAGTCAAAAACCGGCAAACTCTCCGTTCTACTGGCAATTTACGTCGTTATCCCAGTAATACTACCTCTAGTCCCAATCGCAGCACCACCACCACCACAAAACCCAGTGGTTCTGGTTATGGTTCTAGTACCCTAAAGAATTCGGGTAAATCTGATAATGTCAAACGTTCTCCTAGTTTCGGTTCCTCTGGTTCCCGTCGTACCCCTAGTCGTAGTGGTTTCGGCAGCAGCAGACGTGGCCGACGTTAGCAGGATTTGACTGGAGTGGTGGAAGATTAATCCTGTCTTCCCCACCTCAGACATTGGAGATGGCCACTACTTAGGAGCAACCATTTTGCGAATTTCCGAATAGAAAACTGTCTGGCGATCGCCATTAGCGGACTGGATAATACTGGTACGCAATCTCAGATTAGGACTAGCAAACCAGATTCTTTCCTCGATACGATGGTGATTATCCTCGATGGTTAAAGTTAAAGCTTGATCACTTCTGAGATGATATTCTCCCAGAGCTGCCGATTTACCGTCCGATGTGATTAATTTTCCTTGCCAAGAATTCTCTGAGGGCAGCCAAACTAAATAGCTAGAACCGATTTTTTTCGGTTGTCCATAATCTACAGAATTATCCCAAGTCGCTTTCCATCCCCCTAGACTGGTCTGGGACTGACAGTTATTTTCTAAACATAATTGCACCACATCGGCAGCATCGGCAGCCAGCAAATCGATGGTGATTTCTGCTTTATTATTGGCAACTTTTTGGGCAGCTAATTGATAACTGGTGCGCTGAGAAAACCATTTACCCGCACAGAGATTAATAAATTCTTGAATGTCCATGAATGGCTGTAGGCAAAGATCGATCGCTCTGAAAGAATAGATTATTTATTCTATCCTATCCCTAGACGTTGGCCAATTTTTGCAAGGATAAACGGGCAGCTTCGCGCACTTGTGGATGTTCGTCCTTGACCAAAAATTTTAAGGCTGCGATCGTTTTTTCCGCCGGAAGATGGCCTAAAGCTTCCGCTAATCGCTGCCGGATTAACCAGTCATCGGAGTTAACAAAAGTTAAAAGCTTCTCGACGGTTTCCACTGCTTTGATTTCCCCAAGAGCGGCAATAGCGGCCTGTTGAATAACCGCTTCGTTACTATCGAGAGCCGATAATAACACCTGTTTAGCCCGAATATCGCGTAAATTGCCCAAGGCAACGGCGGCACTAAAGCGGACTAACCATTGCGTGTCTTCGTAAAAAGCCCGTTGTAGGGGTTCAAAAGCGCGAATATCTTCTAAATAACCTAAAGCCCCCGCAGCATCGGCGCGAATGCCATAATCGGCATCATTGGCTAACAAATCCACTAGGATAGGAAAGCATTCCTCGGTTTGTTTGACTCCCAAAGCAAAGACAGCCATCGATCGCACTGGCAGCATTTCATCATAAAGGACTTTTTTGATCAAGGGTACAGCTTCCTCTGGGGTCACTTCTCGCAGGGATGCCAAGGCCAGCAGACGATCTTTAGAGTTGCTACTTTCTAACTGGAGGGCAATGGTTTCTATATCAGGCTTACTCATTTTTGTCAACCACTTGTAATATTTCTTTAATTATAACGCAATTCTTGGCAATTGAAAAACGAGAGCGGGGAAAGGATTTTTTGAGGATTTCTTAAGGATTGAGGCGAGAGTTGACTTCCTCCGGGGAACTATAATTTAAGTGTGGTAATGCGATAAATGCTAGGCTTTCTGATAGATTCAGCGGGCGTTGGGTTTCATGCTTCAACCCAACCTACGTTCATCTGATCGATTCAGGAAAAAAATATAAAGCCCCACTCCCCTTTAGGTCAGCGAGGTTGAGATTAAAAAAAACAGATAGCCTAGGGCTAATTAGCTTGTCTAGCCGCAACTGCCACACCTAGACAAGCAGGGGGTGTTATGGTGAAACATCAAGTTTTTAACTTAGTGTCAGCAGAAGTCCCTCGCTTTTAGCGATGGGATGAATGCTGACCAGCATATAGACAACTTTTGTAATTATGTTATAATTGTCTGTAAGAGAAAGCGGAGATAAAAAG
>SFAU01000232.1 GCA_007096045.1 Microcystis novacekii Mn_MB_F_20050700_S1
ACAAAAGCGTTTAAACTCTTCTGGATTCAAATTTTTTACTTTTTCGTAAGTCATGGTTTTTCTGAGTGTTTTACTTTATTGTACATAATCAGTTCCTATTTTTGCAGGAGGTCTAATAATCATTAGCCAACAACAATTATTACTATGTCTTTTGCCGCTAAATATCGAGATCGGATTGTGATTAACCCAGACATTCGCAGTGGCAAGCCTTGCATTGTCAATACTCGTATTGCAGTAGCAGATATTTTTGATTATCTAGGAGGAGGGATGACTATTGAAGAAATATTAGATGATTTCCCCGATCTTACCTTAGAAGATATACAAGCCTGTTTTGCATTTGCCGCCGAGCGGGATCGTCGTTTAATGGTTATTCCCTATGAAGCTGCTATTTGACGAAAATTTATCACCTAAACTACCTCTGCTTAGTGGTATCACATTTTCCTGATAGCACTCATGTTAGAGATTGTGGACTAAAAGGGTTTCCCGATCAAAGGATTTGGGAATATGCGCGTATCAATGAATTTATAATTGTCTCGAAAGATGCTGATTTTTATCAACGGAGTTTGTTGTATGGCGAACCTCCAAAGTTCATCTGGCTGAGGATTGGAAATTGTACCACTCATCATCTAATCAGTCTTATTTTAAAACATAAACAAGCTATTAAGAGATTTAGCGATAATTCTAGCGAGTCAGTTTTAGTAATTGCATAATGATATATTATCCTAAGCGATCGCTTTTCTTATCGGCTGCATTAACAAACTATAGTGGGTCTGACAGCATTTCTCCTAATTTAGACTGCCTAGCGGAGATTTTAGTACAAATGATCGGACTGGCAACTCCAGCACTCCCCTACAATCTTAACGAGTAATCTGGATAGTCAGCAGCCGATTACGGCCACTTCTTTGTCACCCCGTCAGAGTTAAGAGCAAAGCAGAGACAGAAGCGAAGCTCAACCCGACGATTGGCTAATGGTATCGATAAACATCTTCAATGCTGCTTTTGAGAAGGAGACGGGTTGCTAAAGCCTCTATAATAGTTAGCCATAGAGATGCCGACAACTTCCCCTGTCGATAGCGAATAAGGAGAAAAAAAACCCAGTGTTTGTCCTCAAAGGTTACGAGTATTTTCTAGGATTTCTGCTCGCTTGCAGTTTAGTACCAATCCTATCCCTAACTGCCTCCAAAGTCCTGCGGCCTAGCGGTGGTGGTCCGGAAAGACGCACCACCTATGAATCGGGGATGGAACCGATCGGCGGTGCTTGGATTCAGTTTAACATTCGTTATTATATGTTTGCCCTCGTTTTCGTGGTTTTTGACGTGGAAACCGTCTTTCTCTACCCTTGGGCGGTAGCTTTCAATCAATTGGGCCTATTAGCTTTTGTAGAAGCACTGATCTTTATTGCTATCCTTGTGGTTGCTCTCGTCTATGCTTGGCGGAAAGGAGCCTTAGAATGGTCATAACGGCCATAATTTTCCTTATTTTTGACTTTTCATGAGAGGATAACCCGATGAGTCCCCACCCTACCAGCGAATTTAAGCAAATTATCGAACAACAAAGCGAAAAAATCCTTAATCCCATCGAACGCACCAAAGTTACCCAGGATTTATCGGAAAATGTCATCCTCACTACCGTTGATGACCTGTATAACTGGGCGCGTTTGTCAAGTCTTTGGCCGATGCTATACGGTACAGCCTGCTGTTTTATCGAGTTCGCAGCCTTGATTGGTTCCCGTTTTGATTTCGATCGCTTTGGTTTAGTTCCCCGTTCTAGTCCCAGGCAAGCCGATTTAATCATCACTGCCGGTACAATTACCATGAAAATGGCCCCCGCTTTGGTGCGTCTGTATGAAGAAATGCCAGAACCTAAATACGTTATCGCCATGGGTGCCTGTACGATTACGGGAGGAATGTTCAGCAGTGACTCCACCACCGCAGTCAGAGGGGTAGATAAACTTATCCCCGTGGATGTCTATATACCCGGTTGTCCCCCCCGTCCGGAAGCGATTATCGATGCGATTATTAAACTGCGGAAAAAAGTCGCTAACGAATCTATTCAAGAACGTGGGACTGTCCTCCAGCAAACCAATCGTTATTACAGCACCACCCACAAAATGCAGCCCACGGAACCGATTCTTACGGGTAAATATCTGCAATCGGCCACCCGTCAAGCACCCCCGAAAGAGTTACTAGAAGCCACTGGTATGCCTGTTCCCCCCGCTCTTTTGACCACGAAACAAAAGGAAGAAATCTAAATGACTGAAGAAACGACAGCTATTGTGCAAGCTGGCCCCACTTCGATTTGGTTAAGCGAAAATGGTTTTGATCATCAAGCTTTAGAAGCTGACCATAGTGGTGTGGAATTGATTAAAGTAGAAGCAGAATTTCTGATTCCTCTGGCCACTGCTTTATACGCTTATGGTTTTAATTATCTCCAATGTCAGGGCGCTTACGATTTGGGACCGGGGAAAGAATTAGTTAGTTTCTATCATCTGGTCAAAGTAACCGATAATGTCGATAATCCCGTGGAAGTGCGCTTAAAAGTCTTTCTTCCCAGAGATAATCCCAGGGTTGCTTCGGTTTACTGGATTTGGAAAGCAGCTGACTGGCAAGAACGAGAAAGTTATGATATGTTCGGCATTATTTATGAAGGACATCCCAACCTGAAACGGATTTTAATGCCGGAAGATTGGGTCGGTTGGCCTCTACGCAAAGACTACGTTTCTCCCGAATTCTACGAACTACAGGACGCTTACTAAGTCGAGAAAATAATCACTAAGTAGGGAGGCAAAATTATTTGTAGGATGGGTTAGCGCACTTCGTAACCCATGCAGGCGTTGGGTTTCATGCTTCAACCCAACCTACGTTCATCTTATATTTAATTCCACCCACCCACTTAATATCGGGTTAGAAGATATTTCTAGCCCGATTTTTGTTGTTGACTATTTAGGGTTTGCTGAATAAATCTAAAAACCTTGTTGGATGATATTTTTAGACTTTTTTGAAATCAAAAAGTACCAGCGATTGGAGTGATTGGGGGGAAAATTCCTGGACTTTTTCCCTGAAAATTAGGTAATTGACCGCCTGAAAATCGGTAAAACCCTACACCCCACACCCCACACCCACCAACAAACTTTTTCAGGAAACCCTATTTAGTCGGTCTAATCTACATTTCGTAGCCAAACTTATTGGCATCCACTTCTTGTAAATTAATATCGATTAAACCGTATTCTGACCAGCGTTGGGAAACTTTGACCGCCATGGCAGGATCCGACTCCAAAGGTTCCCCCCACTCGTGGTCAGTTTCGGGATACATTTTTGTAGTGGCATCAATTCCCATTCTCCCCCCCAAACCGACCTTTTCGCTGGCAAAATCGAGGCTATCAAAGGGAGTTTCCGGGAGAATAAACACATCGCGAACTGGATCCACTTTAGAACTAATTGCCCAAACCACTTGCCGGGGGTCACGAATATTAATCTCCTTATCGACGACGATGACAAATTTAGTATAGGTGAACTGGGGTAAGGCACTCCAAAAAGCTAAGGCCGCTCGTCGCGCTTGTCCGGGATAGGCCTTATCAATGGAGATAATCGCCGCTTTATAGCTTAAAGCTTCCATCGGCAGGAAAAAATCCCTGATTTCCGACACCTGTTGCCGTAAAATCGGCGTATAAATACGATTAAGAGCGATCGCCATCATCGCTTCTTCCTTGGGAGGACGACCGCTAAAAGTGGTTAAATAAATGGGGTCGCGACGATGGGTCATGCAGTGGAAATGAATCAGGGGTGAATCTTCCACACCGCCATAGTAACCCATGTGATCACCAAAGGGTCCATCTGGCAATACCTCTCCGGGGGTAATTGTTCCTTCGAGGACGATTTCTGAGTCGGCCGGCACTTCCAAAGCGAGGGTTTTACATTTGGCTAACTGTACCCCGGAACCGCCGTACAATCCCGCAAACAGCCATTCTGAGAGATCTACGGGGATAGGAGTGGCTGCGGCCATGATAATCAGAGGATCGACCCCTAAAGCGATGGCTATTTCTAATTTTTTGCCCATCTGTGCCGCTTTTCGCAGGTGACGCGCCCCACCGCGCACGGATAACCAGTGGACGGTCATGGTATTGTGAGACTGTAGCTGTAAGCGATAGACACCGACGTTAGGGGTTCCCGTTTCGCAATCTTTAGTAATTACTAGCCCTAGGGTGATAATCTGGCCTGCATCGCCAGGATAGGGGCGAATCATCGGAATTTTCTTTAAATCTACTTCATCCCCCTCTAAAATCACCTGTTGACAGGCAGGGAAAAAGTTACGGTTGGGTTTGGCTTTTAGGACATCAAACAACACTTTACCAAAATCGATCGCTTGGGAGAGTTTTTTCGGGGGTTTCGGTTGTTGCAACAGGGCGAGTTTTTTGCCTAAATCTTCCAATTCTTCGGGTTTATTCAGGTTCATCGACCAGCAGATGCGTTCTACCGTTCCCATCAGGTTAATAGCGACGGGAAACTCGGCCCCTTGCACGTTTTCAAACAGTAGGGCCGGTCCCCCCACCTGTAGCATCCGATTAGCGATCTCGGCAATTTCTAAATCGGCAGAGACCGATGTACTAATGCGGCGTAATTGGCCACGATCTTCTAAAAGCTTAATAAATCCTCGTAAGTCTCTAGCCATGATGAAGAAATGTAAATAGGGTTTGCTGAAAAAGTTTGTTGGTGGGGTTAGTAGCCGGTCGTCAGTAGCCGGTCGTCAGGAGTTTCAGGCTTTGTTGCCCTCTTTTTTGTACCAGTTTATGTACTAAAATAAGGATAATGCCAGGTTTTTGAAGGTCTTAATCCTATTTTCGCAGCATGAACATCGGATTTTAACAGGTCAAAAGCCTTATTTTACAAGGCTTTTACCATTATTCAGCCAGCCCTAATTACTGTCATAATATTTCTCAAAAAAAGAGGAGAAAAAAGCCAGTTCTGCCTTTCTCTCCTCCAGTCTAGCGATTAATTACATTGAAACAGCAGTGAGTAATTTTTAATTACTATTCACTGCTTTAGTAAGCACCATTATTCTTGGGAAAAACCACAACACCGATAGTTTTGAAGACTACCCAGATATCGGTTAACCAGTTACGGGAATTAACGTAATACACATCCATCTGCACGCGCATGGGATAGGGGATGTCATTACGTCCAGAAACTTGCCATAAACCAGTCAAACCAGGGCGAATAGTTAAAACTTTGTCGATGCGATTGCCATATTTCTGCAATTCTTCGGGAACTAAAGGCCGCGGACCGACGACGCTCATATCTCCTCGCAGGACGTTCCAGAATTGGGGAAACTCGTCTAAACTGGTTAAGCGGAGAAATTTGCCAATCCAAGTTATGCGGGGATCGTCCTTAAGCTTGAAATTATCCTCAAATTCCGCCCGCAGTTGGGGAGAGTCTTCCATCAGTCTCTCTAATACCTTATCCGCATCCATTACCATAGTACGGAACTTGATACAGTTGAAATGCTGGAAGTCTTGACCGACGCGCTTCTGCACATAGAAGACCGGACCGGGGGAACTAATTGCGATCAATAAGGCTAGGATCAAATAAAGCGGCGAAAAGAAAATTAGCACCGATAGGGAGAAAACGATATCGAATAATCGTTTTGAGGTATCGCCGTCTAAAGCTATTAACCAAGATTTTTGATGCCGTCTACCGGAGACCGAAGGTTTGAACCCTCGCTTCATCAAAGCTTGTAGAGCCTTGACGGAGATAAGTTGGCTATTAGCAGTCATCTTACTCCTTCACATCACACACACCACACAGTACCCATGATAAAGCCACAAGACTGAAAAAACAAGTCTTCGGGACAATAACTGGCACTGGCCATTTTAGAGCCTTTGTACTGAAAAATCTCTAATTAGGGTTTGCTGAAAAAGTTTGTTGCTGCCGAACGTCCGAGCGTCGCGCACGAAGTGGTCTCCCCGCTCCCTTCTCCCCGCTCCCTTCTCCCCGCTCCCTTCTCCCCGCTCCCTTCACTCCCCACTCCCCTGCTCTCCTATACCTTTTAAACAGGATTTACTATTAGAGGTCTAACAAAAAATAAAAGGGCATCAGTAAATGATGCCCTGTGGCTGAACATTTAAGTAGTTACAGCTTTGATCCTAAGGATGAAGTATGCTCTTGTGTGCGCTCGTCTCCTGACTCGGAGAATTCTGAGTCCCGAAAACGAAAACTTTATACTTGCTCATTAAGATAAATCCCCTACTTAGGCGGTGCGTTTTTTCATACTACGTTAGTTTTCGAATGCCTAACCAACCGATCAAACTAAAGCAAATCGATAGCAACATACTTTGAATACCAATTCTTAACCACTGTTTCAAAGCCTCCAAGTTAGCTTGGCTTTCCGCCTGTTTTCGTCGATCTTGCAGCTGAGTTTGTAGCTGATTTTTGATCTCATCTAATTTCTGTTTAAACTCCTTCGGTTTTTTGGATAAATCCCGTAAATTAGTTAATTGTTCTCGTTGTTGACGGAGGTTCTGTAACTGTTCTGTGCTGATCGGTTGTCCTTGGAAACGGCCAGTTTCAATTACTTGATTTCTCTGAGATATCTGCTGGTCTAACAGTTGGGGATTTTGGGATAGGGTATTTATCTGGGTTAAGAAAGCTTGAATTTGTCCCTCCCCTTGGTCAACACCCTGTTCAATTTGAGTCAAAGCGTTGTTTTTAATCTGGTTGATATTATTGATATGAACAGGAATCATCAACAGAAAAACTAAGCCTAACAGTGTGGAAAGAATAAAGATCGGCCAACGCAATTCAAACCGAGATTTTCTAGGAATGACATCTCTATTGTTATTGTTAGCGTCCATCCAGTAAGCGATTAAAACGAGAACGATACCCAGAAGAGGAACAATTCCTCGATCGACAAAGGTGGTGACGAACCCTACCTGCCATTGGGATTCACTGAATCGATAGGGCAGCGGCAAGATAAACCCATCCAAAAGGAAGGAAAAAATGAAAACCCATCCCGTTAATTTCAGGGACAAAGAAGTAAAGCTGTTCATCGCTGTTTCTGTAATGGTATGTCAATGAATAGATTCATTAGTCTGTTTAAAAGTTCTCGCTGGGGGTTCCCAGAAGGATTTTGCCGAGAGGCACTCTGACAAACTGCAATTTCTAATTAACTTTCCCTCAGCCCCCCCGCTAAACCCTACGCTAAATTGTTCTGCTTGTCAACCCCTTTCGAGAATCGACTCTAGAAATATTACCTCAATATGGTATCGCTAAACTTATCCCTCTCACAGAATAAAATTTTCCCAAGCTCTCAGACTGGGTTTTCCCCAGATATCTTCTCTAAGACAGAGACTGTCAAAGAATAAAATTTTCCCAAGCTCTCAGACGAGTCCTCAATGGTTAACCTATAGTAAAGACAGCCCCCCTGAGTCGATAACAAAACCCATGCAGAAATTGGTGGAAATTTTAGCCGATAAACAAGCTCTGATCGCAAAATCTCTGGCGCTGGTTCTGGAAAAAATCACAACCAGCCTCGACCAACAGGACTATTTTACCATCGCTCTGTCCGGCGGTAGTACCCCGAAACCTCTCTACGAAGCTTTATCCTCTCAACCCCTCGACTGGTCAAAAATTCACGTTTTCTGGGGAGATGAACGCTACGTTAGTCCCGATCATCCCGACAGTAATCAACGCATGGCCCGATTAGCATGGCTCGATCGCATACCGATCCCGGCCGCTAATATTCATCCCATGCCCACGGATGACCCCGATCCCTACCTGGCCGCCCAAAAATACGATGATCATCTCCGCCAATGGTTTGGGGTCAATTCTCCCGATTTTCCCGTTTTTGACCTGATTTTGTTAGGAATGGGCGATGATGGTCACACTGCCTCTCTCTTTCCTCACACGGCAGCTTTAACGGTGAGCGATCGCTGTATCACCGTCGGCGAGAAAGATGGCAATCCCCGCTTAACTTTTACTGTTCCCCTGATCAATCAGGCCCGTTGTGTGATCTTTATCGCCGCCGGCGAAAGTAAACGCCCCGCTCTACATGAGATTTTCTCTGCCCATGGGGACCCCTTCTCCTATCCTTCCCGTTTCATTCACCCCCCGGACGGGGAATTATATTGGTTACTCGATGCGGCCGCCGGTTCCTCTTTTGTCTAGGGATTAGGGGAATGGGGGAATTTCAACTAAAACCCTAACACCCCAAAACCTTAATACCATTTTTCTTTATTCGCGTCACAACGAATGAAGGTTTGGCAAGCATTCGAGCGTGGATGTCTGTCATGGATTTAGAAATTTGGTATAACACCCCAACACCCCAAAACCCTAACACCCCAACACCCCAACACCCCAACACCCTAAGACCCCAACACCCTAAAACCTATTCTGCTTTTTTACTTTAAAAATGATCGTTTGTCCTAATTGCGAACATATTAACCCCGATGAGGCCAGTCAATGCGAGGCCTGTTATACTCCCTTACCGCGGATGTCTTCCTGTCCTAGTTGTGGGGCAACCATCCAAACTGATGCCACCTTTTGTGGTCAGTGTGGCTACAATTTACAGCCTAATTCCGTTCCCATAGTGGCAGCCGAGGCCGAATCGGAACCGGAATTGGAACCTGAACCCGTCCCACCGGCCTCTACAGCCACCGGTGCCTCGATCGCACCTCCTCCTGTTGCCCCCCCACCGGTTCCGGCTGCCACCCGCTTACAGACGGAAATGGCTAGTCTCCAGCACTTGCAAACCGATAGCAAAATTGAATTACCCCTACATCTATCGGTAATTCATGTCGGCAAACCTAACGATCGCATTCCCCCCGATATCGATGTTTCCGGTTTTCCCGATTCTGATATCGTCTCCCGGGTTCATGGCGATATCCGCGTCGAAGGAGGCATCTATTACCTTGAAGACACGGGCAGCGCCAACGGAACCTACGTTAATCACAATCCCCTACCCCCCGGCAATCGTCATCGTCTTCGGGCAGGCGATCGCATTTCCCTCGGTAAAGGAGACAAAATGACTTTTATTTTCCAAATGTCTTAAAAGGGGACAGGTGTTAGGGATTTGGGGTTTTAGGGTTTTAGGGTTTTAGGGTTTTAGGGTTTTAGGGTTTTAGGGTTTTAGGGTTTTAGTTGAATTCCCCCACTTCCCCATTCCCCACTTCCCCATTCCCCCATTCCCCCATTCCCCACTTCCCCACTTCCCCATTCCCCACTTCCCCACTTCCCCACTTCCCCACTTCCCACTTCCCCACTTCCCACTTCCCCACTTCCCACTTCCCCACTGAAAATTATGCGTACAAATTGGCGAATCGGCTCTTTATTGGGCATTCCTCTCTATATTGATTCCTCGTGGTTTTTGATTTTGGCTTTTGTCACCCTGATCAATGCCACCGATGCAGAAATTCAGTCTCTGGCTGGCCAGAGTTTCGGTTTAGCGTGGTTACTTGGTTTAATCATCGCTTTATTGCTGTTTATCTCGGTTTTACTCCACGAATTAGGTCATAGTTTCATGGCTCGCTGCCAAGGCATCCAGGTCAATTCCATTACCCTGTTTCTCTTTGGGGGTATGGCCTCGATCGAGCGAGAATCTCGGACTCCTCCAGAGGCCCTGCAAGTAGCGATCGCTGGACCCCTCGTCAGTTTTCTGCTGTTTTGTCTCTTATCCCTGGCCAGTCACTTACCCTATTTAAACGCCAATTTAACCTATATATGCGGGCATTTAGCGATAATTAACCTTTTTTTGGCTCTATTTAATCTTATCCCCGGTTTACCCCTCGATGGCGGTCAAATTTTCAAAGCAATGGTCTGGCAAGCAACTGGCGATCGCTGGAAAGGTTTACATTGGGCTGCGATCAGTGGTCAATTAATCGGTTGGTTGGGGATTATTTTAGGGATTTTCTTGGTTCTCTTGACGGCAGCTGTGGGGGGGGCCTGGTTAGGGTTAATGGGCTGGTTTATCCTCAGAAATGCCCGCGCCTACGATAATTTAACTAATTTACAGGAAAGTCTCCTCAATTTGCAAGCGGGAGAGGTGATGAGCAGAAATTTGCGGGTTTTAAACGCCCATCAAACCCTAGAGGAATTCGTCCAAGAATACGTTTTAGACCAAGCAGCCGCCAATACTGCTTATTTTGCCGCGTCTGAGGGGCGTTATCGGGGATTAATTCGGGTGGCAGATTTACAGGCGATCGAGCGGAGTTTCTGGTCAGAAAAACAACTGCTTGATATTGCCCATCCCCTCGCGGAAATTCCCACTGTTGAGGAAAAAACCCCTTTAGTGACGGTGGTGCAGAAATTGGAAACTATCCCAGACCGCATGATCACGGTGTTAACACCGGCCTCCGCCGTAGCAGGAGTGATCGATCGCGGCGATATCCTCAAGGCAATTGCGATTAAATACCAACTTCCCCTAGAGGAAACGGATATTAAACGCGCTCGCGAGGGAGTTTACCCCAGTTATTTGCCCTTAAATGTCATTGCTGCCGCTCTTGACAAGAGTGAACGGCCAAAAATCGGCGAACCGTCCTTAATGTCCTGACCTAGAGAGGATGAACGATAATAATCTTGAATATGGCTAATGCGAAAATTTCCTCGCTGGTTAGTCTGCCACAATTTCCCCGTTTCCACATCTAAACAACTTAACCAACCTTTGCCGTAGGCCCAAGTATCAATACAAATGGCATGGCCGAGATTAACTGGTTTACCGCTTTTTTGGCTGGTATGACCACAAATCATGGTTTTTCCCGAACTATGGGCGGCGGGATCTTGAAATTTCTCCCAAAAGAGTTTGTATTCTGGTTGTCTGGCCAGGGGTAGATGGGGATCGAGACTAGCGTGAACAAATAAATGATTGGCAGTTTCGTAGCTATTTATACAGACTTTTCCCAAAAAATCCCAGTGGGATTCGGGAATTTTAATCAGGTGGCCTTCGCCATAGGATTTTAGGGTGGCTTTACCGCCTTTTTCTAACCAGAGACGCTGTTTGAGGGGGTTATGACGGGCTTGCAGCATGATAATCTCGTGATTACCTTTGAGGGGAATCAAATTTCCCTGTTTATGTAGGGAAATCAGGCGATCAATCACCCCTTTCGAGTCTCTCCCCTTATTAACGTAATCACCGAGGGTAACTAAAGTATCTTGCGGTTTGGGATTGACGATTTCTAGCAAATGATCTAGAGCTTTCGAACAACCATGAATATCGCCGATCGCTAAGGTTCGCATGAGGATTTTATCTGCTATGTTAGTAATAATATCTTTTTTTATCGCCATTTTCACCCGCTAGGGAACAGCTTATCTGTGGATTCCACTTTTTTCCACTTCTGTCATCCTGAATTATGGGACTGACATCACCCCAAACCCTCTCGTATTCTAAGGTTATCGACAGGAAAGAGAGGTAACAACCATGTTAGCGGGCCACCAAAATCCAACTTTTGTCCGTAACTACTTAATCGCAGTTATCTCCGTGGTGATCATGGGTGTGGGAGTTGCCGATCTCGTCAATAATCCCTCTCGAATCGCTCAACAAAACCGTCTTGATGGTTATGGTCGCTATGTTAGCGCTGGTTTGGTTAGTGGTGCGGTCAATAATATGCGTTAATCTGCCGCTGACTCTGGATGTCACCAAGTCCCTTTGAGGGCAGATGTTAAGGCGAGATTTGACATTTCTAGCTTTTGTTGTATGATAATGTCGCTAGTCGTTATTCTCATAACTTGGCAATTTCAATATGGCCTATCATCCATTCCATGAATTCCTAGCAATTTCCCTGCTGATGAGGTACAAAATCTCAGGTTTTGGGGAGGGGAACAAAAGGTTTAAGTGAGCGTACCTCATGATACCCGTAAACTCTATAGTCATGGATAAGTCCCCTGTCGATACCAAGAGAAGATATTATCATTATGCTAGTAATAATATTTATTTATACATAAAATGCGGAATCCCATGAAAGAAAAAATTACTATATCAAGCTCGGGTTACTAAACTTGAAATTGTTAAAAAAATTAGTTATTATCTCCCTTATTTGTTTACAAGTAAAAAGATTCAGGAATTACCTAATCAGCACTACTACTTTCCAAATTTAATAGACGATCCCGAAAATATTCTGTATACTGCCCCGAAGCTAGTTGATCTTCCCTGGGGTGGGGTAAATCCCAAGTTCTACGGTTACTCCGATAGTTTCTTGGGGAGTTTACAGGACTCTTTTCAAACCTTCTTGGGGACTCCAGATGATCAAAAGACAATTGTTTTAGAGAATGTTCTTTATTCTCCTAAAGAGCGTTGTTTATACGATGCAGAAGGAAAAAGAATTTCCTCAAGTTGTAACTTTAGACAGAAGGGACGCACAGTGAATGCCAGTAGGTCAGAAGAAAAGATTGAAGTACCGAAAAAGTTAAGAAAAGTTTCTGGTACAGCAGTCTATGTCGGTTATTTTCATATCTATCACTATGGTTTGTTTATGACTGAATCGATTTCTAGGCTATGGTATTTAGCCAAGTATTTGGAGCATCCAGTATTGGTTCAAGGAGTCGATACCCGTTTAGCATTAAGACAAAACTATCTTGATTTTTTCTTTAAAATGGCGGGACTAGATAATGAGCGATTGAGCCATTTTAGTACACCGACGTTGATAGAGAAAGTGATCGTTCCTTATCCGTCTGTGTCCTTGGAATGCGAAATTTTCGATGCTCAAAAGTTAGTTCCAGAGACGATAGCGAATAACTACTTGCAAGAGCGAAAAGTTTCTCCCACCTCTCAACCTTTATATCTGTCGAGAAAAAAAATGCCTAGTTATAAAAGATTGATTTATAACGAGAATGAGTTAGAACAGATGTTAGCCGATCAGGGATGTGTGATCGTTGATCCCCAAGAACTTCCTCTCGGAGAACAGATCACTCTCATCAATAAACACGATACAATAATAGAACTCTTGCAAATTAATTATATGTTATAATGATGGGTTAACTAATTTTCCCCAAAAAATTAGTTAACCAGTACATTCGTCCTGAATAAAAACTTGAAGTTTAACTTTTAACTCA
>SFAU01000233.1 GCA_007096045.1 Microcystis novacekii Mn_MB_F_20050700_S1
TTTGAGTTAAAAGTTAAACTTCAAGTCTTCATTCAGGACAAATGTACTGATTAACTAATTTTTTGGGGAAAATTAGTTAACCCATCATTATAACATATAATTAATTTGCAAGAGTTCTACTGTATTTTTAAGAATGAAATAGCTGAAAATAAAACTGGACTTCCCCCATACATAAATACTAAAAAATTAACAAAACCCTTACTGCAGGTCGCTTCTCAGAAAAAATTGAAAAGAGGCTACTGGGTACATTTTTCGCTTGAAAATGGCTGTACCGTTGACTGTATCTGGAGTAGAGCGATGACCTAGAGTTGGCTGTATAGTGATCGCTGACCTGATTGTAACAGATAGTGTCATTAATCTCTAGAGTAAGCGATTCCCTCTGTAGCCATGTTTTTGCTGGTTTTCTGCCCCGAAACAAGCTATAATGGTCTAAAGGTCGAATTTGAAAATTTTTGCCTCAAACCCTATCTGCGTAAGAACTTCAGGATTTGGTGTCCAGTAGTCCATTGGTATTATATTGCTTTAACTCAGGCTCTGTCAGACTTTTAGCCATAGCTAGTATGTTTATAGGGGGGAAGTCCAGTAATATCGAAAGTTGAGCCAGTTTCGCTGATATAACGCTTGACTAAGGCGCTACTGTCTAAGAAGTAAAGTGCCATCTAACGGCGTTCCTCAATAATCGTTTCAGAAACTGGTTTTCCCTAGAGCTTTCCCAATCCACCGAAAAAGAAACCACAAAAGTCGGCTAAATTGCGTCTAAATATACTAAATTCTTCCTTCATTCAGTCAGTTGATGGGGTTGATTTTTGTGTCTGTTTTAAATATAATTATTTAGGACTTACGCATTGACAAAGTAGTAAAATAGTGTATAGATAAAAAATATCATCTACGCGTTCAGGTATAGGACAATCAGAAAAATCAGTAAACCCTCGACAGCACAATGCAATCTGGAACATTACACCCTGTTTTTACTATCAGAACCTAAGCATGGGGGATGTTGTAGATTAGCAGAGATATTAGAAAACGTTTCACATGACAGTGTGAACAGATTCTTGCTGAGAGAAAGATACGAACCGAAAGATTTATTCGATACAGTCAAGGAAATCATCAATATATAGCAATTCCCATAGTTGTGAGGTACAAAGTCTTAGGTTTTGAGGAGTCAGGAGTTAAGATTTTGCTGTACCTCATGAGATTGGGAAACGCTATAGTAGGTGGGATATTAAGTGTTGATGACACAGTAGTGGAAAAATTGTATAGTGGCCCAAAGAATGCCGAATTAATCGGTTATTTTTGGTCGGGAAAATACCATAAGGCTATCAAAGGAATAAACTTAATCACGCTTTATTACAGTGATGTATATGGCAATTCAGTGCCAATTAATTACAGAATATACGACAAAAAGTATGGAAAAACAAAGAACGATTATTTCCAAGAAATGCTGACCGAAGTGATTGATTGGGGAGTGAAACCAAGAATAGTAACAGGAGACAGCTGGTATTCAGGAGTAGAAAACCCAATTTTTGGTTTCTTAAAAATTGGGTTTTCTATTTGGGATAGAGAAAAATAGAACTGTATCAAATGAACCAGGAAAGTATTACCAGGTAAGCCGTTTGTCAATTCCCCATGAAGGATTGAGAACGCATTTACGAGAATTTGGGTTTATTAGGTTGTTTAGGAAAGACTTCAAAAAAGAAGACTCTAGACAATATATATTTTATCTACCAGACGAAGATACTCTCAATCAAATCACCCGGAATGAATTGATCACAATTCATGATCCTCATTGGGGCATTGAAAGTTTTCATAGAGCTATCAAGCAAGTATGTGGAATTTGTCGATTTATGGTTCGAGATAGCCAAGCAATCAAAACACACATATTTTGTTCACTTCAAGCATTTGTTCGTTTAGAAAAAATGCGCTCTGAAAACATAATTTCTAACTGGTATGAAGTGCAAAGAGACTTATTAACTTTAGTGGTGCGAGACTACATTGTTGACAATCTTACCAGTGCTTGTACTGCGCAGGTCAACATGGATTAGTTTTTTTGTCAATGCGTAACTCCTATTATTTTAGGAATTATCAAAGTTATTAATGATGTCTCGAATTTGCTGCGCTGCGATCTCTGTTTGATCAGATTTTTCCAAGATGAAGATCGTCAAAACACAACTATTGTCTTTAAGTTGATAGATAACAGGATAGCCGCTACTTTTGCCCTTGTGAATATCGCTGTTTTTGAGGTAAACTTTAAAGACAGTGTAACCTATTTCTGGGCTTTGATCGCCGATAAACTTGCCGATCTAAAGATGATCAATTAGGGTTTGTAGGTCAGTAGGAATGCTAAGATAGCATTGGGCGAGGATGCGAAGTCGGTCCTTGAATTGATCAGAGAAAAGGAGTTTAAAGGATGAAAATGACCTATCTGGAAGCTACTGCCAAATTTTACAGCGAAGTAGCCCAAACTCCCGAAGTGGGGCTATGTTGTGTCCAAAACAGACCTTTGCAACTGCCGGGGTTAAAAATCCCTGCCATTATGCAGGAGATGAACTATGGTTGTGGCACGACGGTGCAGGTTAATGAATTGGGCAATTCTCCCACGGTTTTGTATGTGGGTGTGGGTGGTGGTTTAGAAGCACTGCAATTCGCCTATTTTTCCCGTCGTCCGGGGGGAGTCATTGCGGTGGACCCAGTGCCGGAAATGCGTTGGGCAGCCCAAAGAAATCTCGGCGAAGCGCTGCTGGAAAATCCCTGGTTTAGTCTCGATTTTGTGGAAATTAGAGATGGTTCCGCTTTTGAATTGCCGGTGGAGGATGCCTCCGTCGATGTGGTGGCTCAGAATTGTCTTTTTAATATCTTTAAACCAGCCGATTTACAGTTAGCTTTACGGGAAGCTTTTCGCGTCTTAAAACCGGGAGGACGTTTACTGATGAGTGATCCGATCGCCACTCGTCCAATTCCTGAACATTTGCAAGAAGATGAGCGTTTACGCGCTATGTGTCTATCGGGGGCCTTGACCTACGAGGATTATATTCAACAGTTGATCGCTGCTGGTTTTGGTCAGGTAGAAATTCGGGCCCGTCGTCCCTATCGTTTACTGGACTGTCAGAGTTATAATTTAGCCGAGCCGCTCCTCTTAGAAAGTTTGGATTCCGTGGCTTTTAAAGTAGCTATTCCCGAAGATGGGGCCTGTATTTTTACCGGCAAAACTGCTATTTATACTGGTACGGAGGCAATTTTTGATGATGGTGCTGGGCATATTTTAGCCAAAGGATTACCGGTGGCCGTCTGTGATAAAACTGCGAGCAACTTAGCTCGTTTCTCTGCCGAAGATATCCTCATCACCGAGTCCACTTGGCACTATAATGGGGGCGGTTGCTGTTAACAAAGCACGGTCGAGACAAGTGCGATCGGTCAGTTATCAGATGTGAGTTATCAGGAATTAAATATAAGATGAACGTAGGTTGGGTTGAAGCATGAAACCCAACGTCTGCATAGTTTACGCTACCGCTAACCCATCCTACAAATAATTGTGCCTCCCTACTTATCAGTTATCATTGATTAGTTATTGGTCACTGATTACTGTTTACTGATTACTGTTTACTCTCCTATGACTCCTTTTTTTGAGAAACTAAAAACTCCTTTAACTAAGCAAAAAATCTCGGTTCTGCAAATTAATTTGGGGAAAAGATGTAACCTTGCCTGTAGCCATTGTCATGTGGAAGCTAGTCCAGGTCGCACCGAAGAAATGACTCCAGAAGTGTGCGAACAAATTATCGAACTGATCGAAAGATTTCCCCAAATTAAAACCGTCGATCTGACTGGCGGCGCTCCGGAAATGCTCTACGGTTTTAAGCCGATTGTGGAAACCTCTAGAAAAGCGGGAAAAGAGGTAATTGTGCGCTCGAATTTAACTATTTATTTCGAGAAAGGATTTACTGATATTCCTGAATATTGCGCTGGCCATCAGCTGCGGGTGGTGGCTTCTTTACCCTGTTATCTTGCCGATAATGTGGATAAAATGCGCGGTCTGGGAGTCTATGATCGATCGATTGCTGCTTTACAATGGTTGAACCGTCTTGGCTACGCTCAAGAGCCGAATTTGATTGTCGATTTAGTCTATAATCCCCAGATTCCTAAGTCAGAGAATTTTTCTCTCACACCGGATCAGGTATCGTTAACACGGGATTACAAAAAGTTCTTGCAAGAACATTTTAATATTTCTTTTAACAATCTGTTTACCATCACTAACCTACCCGTCGGCAGGACGCGCTTCCATCTGGAACACCGGCAACTCTATCAACCCTATCTTCAATTCCTCGAAGACCATTTTAATGGCGATACTGTCGAACATTTGATGTGTCGTAATCAGCTTTCCATTGATTATTTGGGTAATATCTATGACTGCGATTTTAATCAGATGGAGGGTCTGGCCGCTTGCACCAGTCAAGGCCAAAAATTAACCCTGGCAGATTTATTACCAGCGGATAGTTTAGATGTAATTGCAGAGGTACAAACCGCTTCCTATTGCTACGGTTGCACTGCCGGCAGCGGTTCCAGTTGTGGGGGAGCTTTGATTTCAATCTGAACAAGTGTACTGGATATAGTCAAAAGTTTGGCTAATGATTAAGGACCGGAAAAAACCGCCGATTCGATATCTTGACGACTAAGGGAGTATTTAAAAGCGCGATTGATATCGCTGCCGTCATTGGCTGCCCGAAAGTAACGAACGGTGATTTCTTCGATATCGAGGCAGATTTCCGCTTTCCATGTCGGTTTTTCCACAGTCCAACAGTGGACATTCTCGGTATTTTTCCGACAACCTAATTTAACTAGCCATGCTTCGATCGCCGGTAAGGGATGATTATAGAGGGGAGTATCAGCAGTGGGAATCTTCATCGCATCTAAATCAAAAATAATTGGGCTACAGTGACAGCATTCTCTCCTCGAAGCATAGCAATAATCACCGCCAGTAACAAGCAGCCGAGCAGGGTGAGTGCCAAGATAAACAAAGCAAAAATCTCTCCCGAAGATAGGGGGCGATCGGTCGGATCGAGATAGGCGCTACGATTAGCTATGGGTTCATCGCTATCCGGGATAGTTTGGATGACATTCCAGCGCGAGTAACCTATCTGTAAATCATACAGGGAACGGCGATCGGGATTACTCAGGGTGGCATAAGCTTCGTTAAGACGCTGGAATTTAACCGTTGCCACTTCGGGGCTGAGTTCGGTAGTATCGGGATGGTATCTTTTGCTTAGTTCCCGATAGGCGCGTCGCACTTCGATCACCGAGGCGCTCGGATGTAGTCCTAGAATGGCATAATAGGTATTGGCAAAGCGCGAGTTAGCGGCAATGACTCGCGAGGTGGTTTGGGAATTATCGCGCTCGAAGGTCACAAGATTTTTTAAACTGAAAATTGTCTTAATATTTTAACCCTGTTGATCATGAAATCTGGTTATCGGCTGCGTCTTCGGATCTGTCTTGTCTTTCTTATTATGGCCCTGACGAGTTGGTCTCCTTGGCTAACCCCTAGCGCCTACGCGGGGATCGATGATGATCGCCTCGATGGTAATATTTTTGTGGTCTATGCGGGTAATGGTTCCCTCGTACCACCGCGTTTAAATTTAGCGGAAACTTTTCAACGGAAAATTCCGGCTATTATTGTCTATTATCTGGATGATAGTAGTGATTGTAAGCAATTTGCGGCCATTGTCTCCCGTTTTCAAGAGTTTTACGGTCGCGCCGCCAGTATTATCCCCGTTACTGTCGATTCTATCCCCTTAAAGTCCTCCTATCGTCCCGATGAACTGGGTTACTATTATCGCGGTGGGGTTCCCCAAACAGTGGTTTTAGACCAACAGGGTAAAGTGGTTTATGATGGTTTGGGCAATGTTAAATATGAAGATGTGGATGATGTCTTAAGAAAGGTTTTTGAGCTTTTACCTCGATCGGAATCGGTAGAGTTAAAAAGACGCTCTTTTAACGAGTTTAACGCTGAATTGCGCTAGTTACCTCTTTTTTATCCTCAATTGAACGAACCCACTCCCCACCCCACTCTTAGCGTAGCGGAGTGGAAAGTCCAGGGAGCGGCAATTGAGGGGGTTCAATGCCTAAGCTAAAGATTAGCTGAATCTCAACCAGCAATTTCAATTCCCGGGCAGCTGACAAGGCGATGCGATCGCCCCTAGATTAAGAAGTTACCAACAGGAATTCTTGTAGCCATTTTCTTGCCTTCGGCTTTATTTATGTCAGTTGTTGGTTTTCTCAACCCAATTTACCAGAGCGGCGATAGGGAAAAAAGCTCAAGACTTAATAAATAAATAAATCAGCAGAGACAGAAAAGAAACCTGCTAACTTTTTTGCCTGTTTCTTACTAATTTGTCGCTTCCCATTAACAATCTCTGAGACAATCCCACTAGAACCAATCCCTGCCCTGACTAAATCCGCTTGAATCAAGCCTCTTGCCTCCATAAGGGTTTGCAGGATCGAAACAGGAGTAGAAGCTGACCCTGGCTGAAATCGCGCTTCCTCATATATCTCAATCAATACTTCCCACACATCCAGAATTTGTTTCTCTAATTCATTGGGATTTTGCTTAAAAAAAAGTTGTTCAGCGATCGCCAATGCTTGGTTGTATTGCTCCTCCGTTTGAATAACAAAGGGAAGTATTGAAGTTTCTACGGTCGAGGGATTAAAAGTAAGGGTCATTTTTCCAATCCTCCTGATCATATTCAGCATGGGTTAAAACATACTTGATCTAAATTCTGCTTTTTTTATAGTTAATCCCGACAATCAAACGATAACGATTACCTTTGATATTAAAAACCGTAAAATTGCCCACAGGATCAGCTTTTGGGAAAACCTGACGCACATCATTAATACTGAGCCATTGTGAACTTTTGGCAATTCGATACCAGTCATCTAAAGGTTTTTTCAGGTCAGCGTGCTTTTCAAATGCCTCCTGAAGCGTTTTATAGCTGATAATCCTCAAAACGATTCCCCAGTAGGCTAACAAAGAGCAAGTTAAACTCTTTTGTTCATACTCTCATTATGAGAGGGAGCTTGTCAAGGGAAATTTTTTCTGCTTAACTTGTGATCGCACTTGATTACCACCAAGCGATCGCCCATTCAGAAGAATTTCACAGACGTTGATCTTATATTTAATTCCACCCATCTACTTAAAAATAATCATTTAGAGATGCTCTCAGCTAGGAACAATAAAATTATTTACTTACTGCTTTTATTATCATTTAAGATTTATTTGAGTCAATAAATGCTAGGCAATTCAGATTTTATCTGGAGTAACACTTAAAAAATATTTGCAACAGTCCCAGACTGGAAAAAGTTTGCTAACCTGATTATACTGAGAACAATAATCATTCTTATAGGTGTGAGAGACAGCAATGAAAATCAAGCAAAATTTCCTAACAGCAGCGATATTACTGGGTTTTTCTAGTCCGGTACTGGCTAATAGTCTCGAAAACCTCTCTAGTAACCCCATGGCACAGGTAACGACGGTGAATCAATTGCGGGATGTTTCTCCCACCGCCTGGGCGTTTGAGGCCTTAAGAAGTCTCGTGGAGAGGTATGGTTGTATAGTAGGTTATCCTGACCGTACTTTTCGCGGTGAACGCGCTTTAACTCGTTGGGAATTTGCCGCCGGGTTGAATGCTTGTTTAAATACCCTAGAAAGATTGATTCAAGAAGGAGTAGGGGTATTAAAAGAAGATCTAGACAAAATCAAGCGATTAGTCAGCGAATTCGAGACCGAATTAGCGGCATTGGCTGCTAGGGTTGATAACTTGGAAAATCGAGTCGCTTTTCTGGAAAATAATCAATTTTCCACCACCACTAAATTAACCGGGGAAGTGGTGATGGCATTATATGGGGTAGCCACAGGAGAAAAAAACGGTGGTGAAGGGATTCCCCAAGTACCAGCTTTTGGTTATCGGGCCCGTTTAGAATTAAATACTAGCTTTACAGGCAAAGATTTACTCTATACCCGTCTAGCAACGGGAAATATTGCCGATTTAGCCGATACCACCGGAACTTTTGCAAGTACCTTAGCCTTTACCCAACCCGACGGCAACGATTTACTGCTAGAAGTTTTAAACTACAGTTTCCCCGTCACGGAAAATATCTACCTCTGGTTAGAAGCGACGGGAGGTGCTAAAGATGACTTTACCAATACCCTCAACTTTTTCGATGGAGATGGTGCTAGTGGGGCGCTTTCCGCTTTTGGTACTCGCAATCCCCTTTATTTTGCCCCCGGAGAAACTGGACTCGGTTTACAGGGTAATTATGGGGCTTTCCAATTCAGTGCCGGTTATCTTGCTGGGGATGCTAACGATCCTAACCCGGGTGCGGGTTTATTTAACGGTTCCTATACTGCCATGGCACAGGTGGGTTATGTTCCAAACGAGAATTTTGGCATTGCTTTATCCTACCTTCATGGTTATAACCAATTAGATACGGGAACGGGAAGTCAGCGCTCGAATTTCCGATTTTTCACCGAAGAACTATTCGGGGAGGCTGTCCCGACCATTAATAATAGTTTGGGTTTACAATTTACTTGGCGAATTGTCGATGGTTTTGTCCTCGGTGGTTGGGGTGGTTACACAAAAGCGAGAACTCTTAGCACCTTAGATGGACAACTAGAACGCGGGGATTTAGATATCTGGAATTGGGCGGTAACTTTGGCTTTTCCTGATTTATTTAAGGAAGGAAATACGGCTGGTATTATTGTTGGTATGCAGCCTTGGGTGTCTAGTTCTGGTATTAGGTTAAATGATGGCAGTTCCACTAATGATCCCGATACTTCCTTTCATATCGAAGGATTTTATGAGTGGAAACTCACCGATAATATTGCCCTTACTCCGGGGATAATCGTGATTACTTCTCCTAACTCAAATAACAACAATTCCACCTTAGTTATCGGTACTATCCGCACGACTTTTACCTTCTGATTTGTCTAGGCAGCTGGTCAGAAATAAAGATAAAGTATGACGGGATTTAACATCATTTCTCGACTACCAGTTGCACTTCCCCACTCCCCACTCCCCTATACCTTTTAAAGTATCAATATACCTGAACTTTCCCCATACATATCTACTACAATAATGGATACACCGCGACTACATCCAGATACGATCGAAGAAGTTAAACAAAGAATTGATATTGTGGATTTAATCTCGGACAGAGTCGTCCTCAAAAAAAGAGGACGGGAATACGTCGGTTTATGTCCTTTTCATGAGGAAAAATCCCCTAGTTTTACGGTTAGTCCTGCCAAACAAATGTATTACTGTTTTGGCTGTGGTGCGGGGGGAAACGGGATTAAATTTCTCATGGAAGTGGGAAAACAATCTTTTAGTGAAGTGGTTTTCGATCTCGCTAGAAGGTATCAAATCCCGATTAAAACTCTGGCAGTAGAACAGCGTCAGGAATTAGAACAGAAATTATCCCTCAAGGAACAATTATACGAAATAATGGCCGTGGCGGTGAGTTTTTATCAACACGCCCTTAGTCAACCCCAAGGGGAAAAAGCTTTAGATTATCTCAAGGTACAACGACAATTAACCGCGGAAACTATCGCTACTTTTCAACTGGGATATTCTCCAGAAGGTTGGGAAACTCTCTATCGTTATTTAGTGGAACAAAAGCGCTATCCTGTGGCTTTAGTGGCACAAGCAGGATTAATTAAAGCACGTCAAAATGGTAGCGGTTATTACGATCAATTCCGAGATCGTTTAATGATTCCTATTTTTGATAGTCAAGGACGTGCAATCGCTTTTGGTAGTCGCACTTTAGGTAATGAGCAACCAAAGTATCTAAATTCTCCCGATACTCCTCTATTTGAAAAAGGAAAAACTCTCTTTGCTCTCGAGCGAGCTAAACAGGCAATTATTCAGCAAGATTTAGCGATAGTTGTCGAGGGTTATTTTGATGCGATCGCTGTCCATGCTGCCGGTATTACTAATGTGGTTGCCTGTCTAGGAACAGCGTTAAGTCAAGAGCAAATTAAACTACTTTTGCGCTACAGTGAAAGTAAACAAATAATCTTTAATTTTGATGCTGATCAAGCGGGAATTAAGGCGACACAAAGAGCGATCAAGGAAATTAACTCCCTAGTTTATTCAGGACAAGTTAACCTGAAAATACTCAATCTTCCCGATGGTAAAGATGCCGATGAATTTCTTAAATCCCATACTGACGGAGTAAGTATTTATCAAAAACTAATCGAAAACTCTCCTTTTTGGATTGATTGGCAAATCTCGCAAATGTTGGTGAACAAAGATTTAAAACAGGGACTACATTTTCAACAAATAGCCAATAGTATGGTGAGTTTACTGCAAAAGTTAATCGATAGCAATCAACGGACTTTTTATCTGGATTATTGCGCTGAAATTTTGGCTCAAAAAGATGCCACTCGTTTGCCTTATATTTTAAAAAATCTCTCTAAACAGGTTAATAAACCTCGGTTCGACGAAGCTCACCGTCCACAAGGAAAATCGCCAGCAATTAAGAGGAAAAATATCTTAGATAAATCCGAAAAAAATGGCACAGAAAAAGCCGAATGGTTATTATTATTAATCTATCTCCATTCTCCCGAATATCGGAGGCTCATTTGTGAACTTTTGGATGAAAAAGATTTAATTTTTAATGTCCCTGATTATCGTTGGTTATGGCAAGTAATTCTAGAGTTAGAAACCCAAATTACTAAACCAAGAGATTTGATGTCAGCTTTACAGAATCATCTATTGATGATAACTACAGACAAAAATCGTGATTTTAATTCTTTATTTCACTTAAATGAACATACCAGTCAGCAAATTTTGCAGCCAGAAGAACAGATCAAAAATGCTATTATAGCTATGGAAAAAATTAGTTTAATAGAATATCGTCGCTACTGTCAAGAACAATTAATTAATGCTCTCGACAGCAATCAACGGGAATTTTATCAGCAGGAATTCTATCAAACTGTTAATAAATTAATCGAAATTGATCCTCACTACCAACAAGCTTAATTAGACCTCCTGCAAAAATAGGAACTGATTATGTACAATAAAGTAAAACACTCAGAAAAACCATGACTTACGAAAAAGTAAAAAATTTGAATCCAGAAGAGTTTAAACGCTTTTG
>SFAU01000234.1 GCA_007096045.1 Microcystis novacekii Mn_MB_F_20050700_S1
TCCACAAAAGCGTTTAAACTCTTCTGGATTCAAATTTTTTACTTTTTCGTAAGTCATGGTTTTTCTGAGTGTTTTACTTTATTGTACATAATCAGTTCCTATTTTTGCAGGAGGTCTACAAAATGGTGGTAATACTGGCTCTAATGGTTCCAATGGTGGCAACGGTGGCGGATTAAACTCTACAATTGCTGGAGCAGCAGGTGGTAGTGGTGGCACTCGTAGCGGCAATTCTGGCAACACGGGAGGGACGGGAGGAACAGGGGTTTTTGGTGCTGGCGGTGGTGCTGGCGGCGGCGGCGGTGGTGCTAAATCGGGAAGTCGCTGGGATGATCCGCAAGATAATGGCGGAACTGGTGGTGTTGGAGGTGCCGGTGGCTTTGGTGCTGGTGGCGGAGCCGGTGGCGGTGGTGGCCGCGATTATGATTTCTACAGCAGCGATGAACATGGTGGCGGTGGTTCTGGGGGAGCCAATGGTCAGTTTGGTGGTACAGGTAGCAATGGCTCCGATGGTAGTAGCCAATGGAGTGGTACTGGTGGCGGTGGAGCCGGTCTAGGCGGTGCAGTTTTTGTTAAAGAGTATGCTACTTTAACCTCCTTCAATAGCGTTTTTGTTAACAACTCTGTTCAGGGGGGTACGGGGGCAAGTAATGGTCAAGGAGTAGCTAAGGATATTTTTGTTCAGGCTGGTGCAACTGCTCAAGGTTTTGATGTCACCAATCTAGACAAATACGGAACATTAAATAGCCTTCCATTACCTCAAGGTTACAAGCAGTATGATGGGTCTATTTATCGTGTTGTCACCACGGGAACATGGGAACAAGCTCAAGCTCAAGCTCAGAGTTTAGGGGGCAATCTGGTGACAATTAACTCACAGTCTGAACAAGATTTCTTAATTGGTGAGTTTGGAGGTTCAGAGAATTTATGGATTGGTTTGACCGATAAAGTAACCGAAGGACAATTTAAGTGGATTAATGGTGAAAATTCTACTTATACCAACTGGTATCCGGGAGAACCTAATAATTATTATTATTCGGGAGGTGAAGATTATGTGGCCATGAATTACGGTGCTACAGGCAAATGGAATGATGGGAACAGCACCACTTCTCTACGAGGGATTGTTGAAAACAAGTTTTTTGAGTGGAATGGCAGTAAATATCTCCTAACTGGTGCAGGAACTTGGGAGCAGGCACAAGCTCAAGCCTTGAGTTTAGGGGGCAATCTTGTCACCATCAATTCTCAAGCCGAGCAAGACTTTTTAGTCTCTAAGTTTGGGGGTTCGGAGAATTTATGGATTGGTTTGACCGATAAAGTAACCGAAGGACAATTTAAGTGGATCAATGGTGAAAATTCTACTTATACCAATTGGTATCCGGGTGAACCTAATAATTGGGGGGGAAATGAAGATTATGTGGCCATGAATTACGGTGCTACAGGCAAATGGAATGATTGGAACAGCACTACTTCTCTGCGAGGAATTGTTGAAATTAATCAGTTCAAAGCCATAGGCAATAACGGCTCTCAATTCATCACAGTTGATAAGCCTAATAACGCAAACATTACGGTTTCTGGGGGTAATTCCTACGATATTTTCCAACTCCAATCCTATGATGGTTTAACCACCTCACAAAAGGTTTACGGTGGTGGGGGTGCCGATATCTTCAATGTTGCCATACAACCTGCTTCGGGGATTGTCGGACTTGATTTCAATGCAGGCAAACTCAAACAACTTGCCGAATTGCTTGTCGAACCCGATTGGGATGTAAGAGAAAAACGCCATACCGCAGATATTGCCGCTGCTAGTATTGGGGCAGCAATTGATTATGCCGCCGCCGCTGCCACTGCTTTATCCGGTGCTTTACCTTACGGTTCTAATGCTGTCGAAGCCGTTATTAATGTAGCTGCCACAACACTTCACTTAGCCAATGATATTGCCAATATCGAAGTTAACTATGCCTTAGATATTGAAGAATATCAGAATAACTTAAGAGGAATTGGTGATTTCTTTGCCGGCCAAGGAAGTAGCGGCTGGGGAACAGTTAATGTCACTCAAAGTCGCTCCCTGGTAGAAATTCTAGATTTTCAACCTGGGATAGACACCATAACCCTACCTAAACTGGCAACCAATGAAAGCTATAAGTTTAATATCGCCACCAATAGTGGCGGACAAACAACCGTAGAAGTTGCCTACAACAATCAAACCAATCAAGCTTCAACTTTCTTGCGATTGGGATTTAGTCCAGAAACTTTATCGAAAATGAATGGACAAAACATGGGCATAACACAGTTCATGGAAAGTTTACTCAAGGTGTATCCAACCTATTCTGTGATTGGCACAACCGTTAAAAATGGCACAGCAGTCACTGGTTTAACTTATAACGGAACAATAGCAGGAGAACATATCTATGTTCCTAATACTAATCTCACTACAGGTGTTGTCAGTATTTATGGCCAAGATGGCGATGATATTCTCAAAGGAAGGACAACGGGAGCTAATGCAATTTATGGAGGTACAGGCGACGATTTCATTGTCGCCGGTCGAGTAAATGATACTATCGATGGAGGAGAAGGATACGACCAAGTAAGTTATTCTCTCGCAAGCTCTGGAATTTCTATTACTGGTGCTAGTTCTAATCGCCTAAACATTGAATCGGTCATCGGCAGTAAATACAACGATGTGATCAATTTCACTAACTTACCCACTGCACCCGTTGACGGACGACCCATATCTATACGAGGTGGCGAAGGTAATGATAGTCTTACAGGTAGTCAATTTAATGATGTTCTCACAGGCGGTTCTGGTACTGATACCCTCATAGGAGGCTCTGGCGATGATGTTCTCACCGGTGGCACCGCTCAAGGAGATGGAACAGTTGATACTAGCAATGATATTCTTACGGGCGGCGCAGGTAAAGATATCTTTACTTTTTACAAACTAGGTGAAGGTGTGGATCGAATTACGGATTTCACTGTCCAGCTGGCATCGCCTAGCTTGTCCGATCAAATTCGTGTTGATAAAGTAGGATTCGGAGCAACTTCCACCAGTCAGTTCTCTTACAACAGTACGAATGGAGCGTTATCGTTTAATAATCAGCAATTCGCTATCCTAGCGAACTTCAGCACCCTTACAGGATTCAATGTCAACAGCCATCTGGTGTTAGTGTGATTGATTTGAAAAAAGGAATAGAGCCTCAAACTCTATTCCTCAATCAAAATTTGCAGTTAATTAAGTAGGGAGGCACAATTATTTGTAGGATGGGTTAGCGGTAGCGTAAACTATGCGGGCGTTGGGTTTCATGCTTCAACCGTTCGGCAAAAGCTCGCGGCCGAAGCCCAACCTACGTTCATCTTATATTTAATTCCACCCACCCACTTAGGGCAGGCTGAATAAATCTAAAAATCTTGTCGGATAATGTCTTTGGGCTTTTTTGAAATCAAAAAGTGCCAGCCCTTGCAGTGATCGGGGGGAAAATACCTGGACTTTTTCCCTGAAAATTAGGTAATTGACCCCCTGAAAATGGGGAAAACCCCACACCCTACACCCCGCAACCCACACCCTGCCCCTAGGAGAAACTTTTTGCCGCAAACCCTAATTAGGCCGACTATACCACCGTAGAAGTTAAAGCTTCTTTGGGGATAGCGGCTTTATCGCTTTGTTCCCTGGGTAAAGAGAATCCAATTAGTCAGCAATTGCCCTGGGATTTTGAAAAAGTTGAACGAGGACATAATACCAAATTTCTAAATCCATGACAGACATCCACGCTCGAATGCTTGCCAAGCCTGCATTCGTTGTGACGCGAATAAAGAAAAATGGTATAAACCGCTATTGTCTCCTTTTTTTCCTTCAGAGGAAGGCGAAACGGACAAGCAAAACTCTAACTGAAGCTGAACTACCAGTTCTCTGGATTTTAACGCCTACTTTTTCAGCGAGAATGATTGAAGAAGTCGTGGGAATCCCCCCTTTATTCCTACCAGAAGAGGGGATGAAAGAGGAGTGGGGAAAAGGAGTGTATTTTTCCCCCACGCTGTTCAAAACAGGAATTGTCGCCATCCATCAATTACCAGTCAATGAGGAGACTTTATGGTTGAGGGTACTAGGGAAAGGAGGGACACAGAAACGAGCAGTAGAAGAATTAGTGCAATTGCCTGAAGGTAATCCTTTCCAAGAGAATTTACTGGAAATTCTGGCCAACTGGCGCTGCTAGTTTGGAATTAAGAGATAATTTAAGTACCGAGGAACAGGAGGAGATTATGAACCTATCACCAGCTTATCTAAAGCAACGGCAAGAGTGGAAAGAAGAGGGGATGCAAGAAGGTAGACAACGAGGCAGTTTAGAAGGACAACTATCGCTGATAACCAGTCTTCTGGAAGGACGCTTTGGCAGCCTAGATGCAGAATTATCTGGTCTGGTGGAACAGATTGCCCAACTTCCCCTCTCGGAACGCACTGGGTTACTTCTTTCTCTGGCTAATTTATCTCGCTCAGAACTGTTAGAAAGATTCAGGGAAAATTAAACTTTTAATCTCCGTAAGCTATCAAAAACTATCTCCAAGCATTAATGGTAGTTTGTCGGCTGAATTATGGGCAAATCTCCCTCGCAGATAGAAAACGGGTTTCTCCGAGAAACCCGTTTTCTACTCATACTAATCACTGAAAAAGCTTCCCAACCCCAATGAATAACCCCCCCGATAGTCCGTTCAATTACAGAGAGGCTTTTATTGCCCTAGGCACGAGTAATTTCGATCGCTCGGTGCAGTTTTATCGTCAATTGTTGCAACAGGAACCAAGCCCCTATCTTGTCGCCGTTTATGCGGAATTTAGGCTGATTAACCTTAAATTAGGTCTTTTTTGCCCTAAAGAGTCCCACAGAGAGGAATTTAGCGATTCTAGGGGCAGTGGCATGAGCATTTGTTTCGAGGTGGACAGTCTCGAAAAAGCCCTCGATCATTTGAGCGAAATCGGCTATGGTGCTAGGGGAGAAATTAGTCAAGCTTCCCACGGTCCGGAAATCTACATCTATGATCCCGATGGTAATCGTTTAATTTTCCATCAATCCACCGCTAAAACCAATCCTTTCAGGTAGGAACCTTCCGAGTGATAGATACTGGTGGGATGGTCGGCCGGTTGGCTTAAACGGGCTAAAATTCGCACTGGCCGGGCTGATTCAATGGCTGCCGCCATGACAGAACCCTGAAAATGTTCTTCGTTAACCACTTGGGAACAGGAAAAGGTGAAAATAATACCTTGGGGGCGAATTTTCTGGAAAGCTTGGTAATTTAATCTTTTATAAGCCATAACCGCCTGATGACGGGATTGGATACTTTTGGCAAAAGCGGGGGGATCGAGGACAATCAGATCGTAATCCTCCTGACAGTCGCGCAGGAAGTTAAAAACATCGGCGCTGTAGGATTGATGGGGAACTTGACTGAGATTATTGAGGGCGATATTTTTTTCGGTAAGATCGATCGCACCGTGGGAACTATCAACGGAATGGACTAGGGCAGCCCCCGCTTGCATAGCATAGACGGAAAAGCCGCCAGAGTAACAAAAAGTATTTAAAACCCGTTTATTCTGGCAATATTGGGCTAATAAGGCTCTATTTTCTCTTTGATCGAGGAAAAATCCTGTTTTTTGTCCCTTTTCCCAATCAATAATAAAGCGATGGCCAGATTCTAACACCTCATCGCTGGTTTTTTGACCAAACAAATATTTATTCTCGGAAATATGGGCGCTTTTCGCCAAAACTGCGGCACTTTTATCGTAAACTGCCCGTAAATTGTCAGCGTAGATAGTTTTCAGGCAATCGACAATCAGATCAAGACGTTGGTATAAAGCTAAGGAATAAGCTTGAATAACCGCCGTGCCATTGTACCAATCGACGATTAAACTGGGTAAACCGTCCCCTTCAGCGTTAATTAAACGATAACAGTTAGTTTTCGGGTTATCGACTAAACCGATTTGTTGCCGCAGCTGATAGGCATTCTGGAATTTTTCGAGAAATAATTGAGCAATATCGCTGACTTTTGGGAAAGAAAGAATTTTAACGGCAATATTGCTAGGATTATACAGTCCAGTGGCTAGATATTCGCCTCGATCGCTATAAACCTCCACGATAGCACCCTCTTTGACTTCCCCCTCCATCTCTTTAATCGCTCCGGAAAATATCCAAGGATGGAATCGTTTAACGGCATCAATTTTCTGGTTTCTCAGGATAATTTTCGCTAAATCTGGCATGGATAAAAAATCAGGGTTGATAGCTGACGGCTACTAGATAATTTTATTATCCCCTGCCAGAAGCATAAAACCATAGTTTGTCATCCCTCGATCGAGTGGCATCAAACCAAGTCCCAACAATTGAGGGATAATCAGAGGGAATTCTCGCCTATAATAAGTTAGATTTTAGCGATAGTCCCTCGACAAATGCCAAGAAAAAGTGATGCTGCCAGTGGTTTAAGTTTATGGTTCCAACGTTTGGGGGCTGCCGGTTTATTAGCGGGACAAACTTTTTTACATATTCTTAATGGCAAAATCCACCGTCGTAATACTCTGGAACAAATGAGTATTGTTGGACCAGAATCCTTGACAATTGCCCTAATTACTGCTGCTTTTGTGGGTATGGTTTTCACTATTCAGGTAGCCAGAGAATTTATTTTTTTTGGGGCGGGTAGTTTTGTTGGGGGAGTCCTTTCCTTGGCTTTAACCAGGGAATTAGCCCCTGTTTTAACGGCGGTGGTGGTGGCGGGGAGGGTTGGCTCGGCTTTTGCCGCCGAAATTGGTACAATGCGAGTGACAGAACAAATTGACGCTTTATATATTTTAAAAACCGATCCGATCGATTATTTGGTCATTCCCCGGGTGATTGCCTGTAGTTTAATGTTACCCCTGCTCACTATTATCTCTTTAGTCACGGGGCTACTCGGTGGTTTATTTATTTCCGATAGTCTTTACGGTATTTCCTATTCCCTATTTTTACAATCAGCCCAAAATTTTCTGGAGACATGGGATTTAATTAGTTCTATGTTAAAGTCCCTAATTTTTGGGATTTTAATTGCCATTATCGGCTGCAGTTGGGGTTTAACCACCACCGGCGGTGCTAAAGGAGTTGGTCAATCTACTACCACGGCTGTGGTAACTTCTTTATTAGCGATTTTTGTGGCTAATTTTTTCCTCTCTTGGCTGATGTTTCAAGGTACAGGCAATGCGGACATCGGCTAAGACAGTTATCAGTTATCAGTTATCAGTTATCAGCTGCTAAAGGCAAGAGGCAACAGGCAAAAGGCAACAGTAAAGGTATTGGGGGGAGATTAGGATTTGTTCAAGGGATTGAGAGTAAGACAAGTTTTAATTAATTCCTCCACTCCTAGGACTGGATAAATAGGGACTCCTAACTGATTAATAACAGTTTCTAGGGTGATATCATCTAAAAATACCGCTTCCCCATGCTTGAGCATAAGGGAGGGTAATAAAACCCCATCTCCAAGATTTTTACCTTGTAATCCTTTGAGAATATCTTGCCCGGTTAATAAACCAGTAACGGTGATTTCCTGCCCCCAATAATCACTATTTAAAGCCACTAATTCCACGGTTAAACCCCGCACATTATTTAACTGTTTAATTAGAGGTTTAAAAGCTTGTTCTACCGCATTTCCCACCACCCATATCAATCGTCTAGAGGGAGTAATTTGAGCAGGTAATAACCTCTTGGCTGTCTTCTGAAAATCCCTAATAAATTGACGAATTGAGCCAACTCCGTTACCGATTTGGGGATAGTCTTCGTAGTGAGATTGAGGTGGTAAATCGACTCGAGCAATTAAAAACCATTCATCGGCTAACCACACCACATTACTGCCAAATTCTTGACGAAATTGTTTCTGTAAAGTTTGGACTTGTTCGATCACTTCTCGCGCTTTTTCTTGACTAACAGGAATTAATTCATCTTCTTGGGGACGAAAGCGGGTTAATCCCACGGGAACTACGGCAACCGACTCCACACAGGGAATATCCCCCCGATGAAAAGAAACCAGATCTAACAGGGTTCTTTCGAGATGAATGCCATCATTAATATTGGGACAAACTACCACTTGGGCATGAATTTGTAATTGTCTGGCTTGTAGCCATTTTAAATGGTCTAAAATTTGACCAGCGCGGGGATTTTTTAAGAGACGAATTCTCAGATCGGGTTCCGTGGCATGAACGGACACAAAAAGCGGTGATATTCGCATCTTTTCGAGCCGCTGCCATTCTTTTGCGGTGAGATTAGTTAAGGTTAAATAACTGCCATAGAGAAAACTTAAGCGATAGTCATCATCTTTATAGTACAAAGTTTTTCTTTTGCCCTCTGGTTGTTGATCGATAAAGCAAAAAGGACATTTATTATTACACTGAATTAAGCCATCAAAAAGGGCGGTTTCAAACTCTAAACCTAAGTCTTCATGATAATCTTTTTCGATTTTTACTTGATGAGTTTTGCCCTGACTATCAAGCACTTCTAGGGTTAAAAATTCATCGGCACATAAAAATTGATAATCGATTAAGTCCCGGGGACGATTACCATTGATAGAGACGAGCGCATCCCCGATTTCAAAACCTACCTCGGCGGCGATCGAATCTGGGATGACACTACTAATTTTAGCTGGACGAATAGTTAATTCACTCATATTTTTAGGTCGCCATCCAATTATTTAACTGCATTTCGAGAGAGTCTTTGGCTACATCTCACTTTTGTCAAACTAATTCTACCGCATCTTAGGTTGCTACCGACTCTTGTTTCAATCCCTATAGCGATTTTAATTAATTGGAACAGTAGAACCGATTCATGAATCGGTTCTACTAGACTCGTTTCAATCCCTAATAGGGTTTAAGATTAATTGGAACTCGATCGTTTTAATTTACGGCTAAAATTTTGGTAAATTGACAATATTACTTTGTCAACCAAAAAAATGAAAGCTGTACTACTTTCTTTAGTTCTTGTCTTGTCACCTACCGTGGCACTCTGTAATCCTTCTAACTCCCTTGACCCTAGCACGCAAGCAATACTTGAACAAAGGTTTTGCCAGTACCTTAAGTCTGGTTTGACATTAGCAGAAACTGTAAAGGTGATCGGCTATCAAGTTAAGCAAAACTTACCTGCTGTATCTAGACTTCGGAGAGAAACAGGCTCAGGGGCAGAGATACTGTATATTCTTGCTGACGAATTAGTAAGGAGTAACACAGTAGCAGTTTTCAGGGGTACACTTAAAAATAGATGTCCCGAATTTCTTCCTCGTAGCTAACTGTTTTTTGCTTTTTTTACTTTGATAAAACTAAAAAGCTAAAATAATGTTTCAATCCCTATTAGGGCATTCAAGCTGAATATATCTAGTAGAAACGGACTTTCTCAATTTTTTAGGAGCGTGTCAACCGTTATACTCCGGGACGATGGGCAACTGTGACATAATCTCTGATTAGGTACGGTAAGTCGCTAGTGAACCCCGTTAGCCTTGGAGAATTCCTTGCTAGACACCATTTCCACCCTATCCCCAAAACTAACAGCGATCGAATCTACGGGAAATCCTCTCCCGAAAGTTGCTACTTGTTCCTCCACCTGTCGTTACTGTCGGTTTTATAAGTTTCAGGGGAGAGGAAATGGCTATTGTCAACGCTTGGAAGTCCCTGTTCACAGTCATTGGCGCGCTTGTCCTTTAATTTGTCCACCTTTCGCCCCTTCTTGGGAAAGGTCGGAAAATGGGCAATTTTAAGTAGTTATCTGGATTTTACTACCTGTATCGAGCAATTTTCTCCCCATCCCGCTCCGTGCGAGGATGGGGTTTTAATCGAAACCGATGCTTTCCACTCCACCGCTATCGGGACTGGTGGCGACAAAATAGAGAATTCCTGACCCGAGACAAGCGATCGCTATACTAAAGCAGATCATCCAGACTTGAGCAGGTTCGTAGCTATTACTATCGATCGCCCGCCGGATGAGAAAATACCGGCGCGTGGCAATGACAACGGTTAATAATCCCACCATAGCGAAGACAAAACCCAACAACCAACCTAGTCCTAGAGATGACGAAGATACTGTTCGTAAACGCAAAATGACCAGACCAAAACCCATCAAAGCGATCGAGGCGCGCATCCAAGACAGATAGGTGCGTTCGTTGGCCGAATGGTCTCGCCAGTAATCAGGGTTAAATTTCTGCCCTGTCTTTTGGGATTTAAACAGCATAGAGGAGTTCCTAGCAATCAAATTCAATAAAATCAAGTATTCTTTCTTCTGGTTTTAATAAATTGTTTTTATCATCTAGCCATTAAGGATTCTTAAGTCTTCTTCAAGCCACTTTTTCGCTTATTTTTAGCCAATTCAAGGGACTTAAGCAGATTATCATCCATAAATAGGGGGAGTTTACCGTCCCATTTTTCGATTGCTTTGTTCTGTAAAACTTCTGGACTTAAGGAGTCTTGGAGAATGCGATGAGCTTCCGCCTCTCCTTTAGCCAGATTGATTTTTACTTCCGATTCTTTCAAGGCTTTCAGCACCATAAAACCGGCTTTTTTAGCTTCCTGTTCGGCAATTTGTTTGGCTTCCACCGCCTCGGTAAAGCGATCGGAAAAGTTGACATGAACCAAAGAAACATCATCCACACCGATATGATAATCCCGCAATCTTGCCGTCAAACGATGATCTACTTCTCCTTTGACTTCTTCCCGTTTAGTAATTAATTCTTCGGCGGTATATTTAGCCATAACTTCCTTAAGAATTTCTTCCACTGCTGGATCGATCACTCGTTCAATGACAGCCGCTTCATCGCCAATTTGTTGAAAAATATTATTAACTTCTGATGCTAAAATATGCCAATTCAGGGCCACATCTGTAAATACTTCCTGTAGGTCTTTGGAGGAAGCTTCGGCCGCTATCTGTTGTTTTTGGATTCTCACACTTAGTTTTTTCACCGTGTTAACAACAGGAATAATCCCGTGAATGCCCTCATTAAGTATTTTCTCCTGTACTTGACCGAAGACCATTAAAACCCCTCTTTCTCCCGCATTAACAATCACGAAAGGATTAAAAATAATCGCCAAAATTAATAACAAAAAAAAGATATTACTTGGTCTAGCTAAAAGACGAATTTTGAGCATATTAATTGAGAAAATAAATGGTTAATAGGATAGGCTTACAAATAAACAAAAAGGCTGTTTTTATTTTGATAATTCTCGATAATTTTATCTATAAAATAAAAGTAAACTTGTCCTGTATTTTTTAGATAAAGTCAGATTTAGTCTCGTTATTTATTTCCCTTCTGGTTGGCGAAATATCGAAAAATACTTGTCTATTTATAGTTATCATAGTCGCCGATTAAATGTTTTAGAAATCATAAATTTAAACGAGCATCTCGTTAGTTTTAGTTAGAAAATTTACCCAAAAAGCATTTATCCAAGAAAGGAATCGGGGTTATCCAGAAGCAATTATAACAAAATTTCCTTGGGACTAAATGGTACATTCTCATTTCACCAGTCTAGCTGGTACTTTCTTTTGTAAGTAGGTAGGTGTTAAAAATTGTCAGATGCCCCCCTTATTAAGGGGGGATTAAGGGGGGATCGGCACCCCCTGATCAAGGGGGGATTAAGGGGATTAGAACCACTTACTTAGCAATTACCTTAACACAATCTAGTTTCGGCATAAAAGATATTTTGTATAAAGGATATCTCGATAAATTGACTCGCAAAAATGACTATGGTAGAACCCTAAATACAGTAAACGGATAAGCCTACTGTACCCATTCCATTCCCTAACGAGGTCATTTATCGATGAGTCATCTTTTCACGCAGTCGCGCCACCTCGCCGCTCTTTTCAAAATCGCCGCCACGACCACCGGAGTGGCCTTGGCTGTAACGACCGGAACATCCGCGCGTGCGGCGGGTTTTCTCCCCTTTTCCTTTCAAACCAACGTTACGGCCAGTCCGAACCTAACTGGAAATCCTAATCTTCTCAACGATCCCACTAAAGATGTCCGTCTCGATTCCGTGGTTTTCAACGGTTTAACGGTCAGTCAGTTTGATCTGGTCAATGGGGGTCGGGTTATCCGCAACGATACCGCCGACGTTACTGTGGGGGGAGTCACATATACTAACGGAATTCTCCACACGGGTTACGGACCGAACACGACTAGCGATCCCCTGGTCGGGGAGGGTCCAGCGAAACCGAACCCCACGGGAGCGGATCTAGCCGCCAGTTTGGGCAATTTAAACCTGAATAGTCTCCTCGTAACCCGTGAGAATGCCGATACTGCGATTATCGAGGTTTCTTTCGCCCGACCGGTGAATACGTTCTTTTTCTGGGAACGGGGGGGAACGGCGGGGGGAGCCGTTGCGGGGGATAGCGATTTACTGGTGGAAGCGCTCGCAGACGATGGAACGACGGTTTTAGCCAGCTATAAAATTTTACGCGCGAACTACACGAAAGCGGACTATAACATCAGCACGATCGTTCCTCCTGTCCTCAACAACGGCCCGTTCAATATTGGTTCGATCGGGATTAGGCTCGACGGTATCCGCGCGCGAACCCTGCGCTTAACTAGCGAGCGCAATAACGATCCCCTCCGTCTGAACGGAGTCGGCGATAACGGGCCAGATTTCAAAGTAATCGCCGCCAACGTAAAGGTTCCCGAACCGAGTGTCGTGTTCGCAACTCTACTCGCAGGAAGTCTTGGAATCTTTGTGAAACGAGGCAAGGCCTGATCGTTCTACTCCCAGTAAGGAGTGAATGCTTTTAATGCTGTTAAAATGCCATCAACCAGCAAATTTCATTGATGAAAAATACTGATACATAGGGCAAAAACCTCTATTTATCCAGTATTCAGGAGATAATCACCCTTTTTCCTCGATCGCACAGATCGAGGAATTTACCCTTTATTTTCCTCCGTGATCGCCTATGTCTGACCGTTACCGTTTCGAGACGCTACAAGTACACGCCGGCCAGGAACCTGCCCCCGGAACCAACGCCCGCGCCGTTCCCATCTATCAAACCACCTCCTACGTTTTCAACGATGCCGACCACGGGGCGCGACTGTTTGCCCTGGAAGAGTTCGGCAACATCTACACCAGGATCATGAACCCGACCACCGATGTCTTCGAGAAGCGGATCGCCGCTTTAGAAGGAGGTGCGGCGGCCCTGGCCACCTCTAGCGGTCAGGCGGCGCAATTTCTAGCGATCGCTAACATTGCGGGTGCGGGGGATAATATCGTTTCCACTAGCTACCTCTACGGCGGAACCTATAATCAGTTCAAAGTCTCCTTACCACGTTTAGGAATAAATGTCAAGTTCGTCGATGGTGATGAAGCCGAAGCTTTTCGAGCGGCGATCGATGATCGCACCAAAGCCTTATACGTCGAGACGATCGGCAATCCCCGATTTAATATTCCCGATTTTGCTGCCCTGGCCCATATCGCCCACGAGAACGGCATTCCCCTCATCGTCGATAATACCTTCGGTTGCGGCGGCTATCTCTGTCGCCCGATCGAACAGGGGGCCGATATCGTGGTGCAATCGGCCACCAAATGGATCGGCGGTCACGGCACTTCCATCGGCGGAGTAATCGTCGATTCGGGGAAATTCCACTGGGGAAACGGCAAATTTCCCCAGTTTACCGAACCCGCGCCGGGTTATCACGGGTTGAATTTCTATGAGGTGTTCGGACCGTCCGGACCTTTGGGCAATATCGCCTTTATTATCCGGGCCCGGGTGGAGGGATTGCGGGATTTTGGGCCGGCCTTGAGTCCGTTTAACGCATTTTTACTGCTACAGGGATTGGAAACCCTCTCCCTACGGGTCGATCGTCATGTATCCAACGCCTTGGCCCTAGCGAACTGGCTCAAAGATCAGCCACAGGTGCAATGGGTGGACTATCCCGGATTACCAGAACATCCTTACCACGAACGGGCGAAGAAGTACCTAAAACACGGCTTCGGCGGGGTTTTAGCCTTCGGGATTCGGGGCGGTTTCGAGGCCGGGCGGAATTTTATCAACCGGGTGAAACTGGCCAGCCATCTCGCCAATGTGGGCGACGCAAAAACCCTCGTTATCCATCCCGCCTCGACGACTCACCAGCAGTTAAACGAGGAAGAACAGCGATCGGCGGGAGTAACGCCCGAATTAATCCGCGTTTCCGTCGGTTTGGAACATATTGACGATATTATCGAGGATTTCCAGCAAACTTTTCAGAGTTTATAAGCAACCACCCTGCCCATGGATCGCCTAGACTTGATCTCCCCGGAAACCCGTTTCTATTCCCCACCGCATCCTTTTGTTCTCGAATCGGGGGCGGTTCTCGAAAGGGTGCGGATCGCCTATCGAACCTGGGGAATTTTGAATAACAAGCGGGATAACGGGGTTATTGTCTGTCATGCCTTCACGGGATCGGCGGACGTGGAAGCTTGGTGGGAACCTTTGTTAGGAACCGGACGCGTTCTCGATCCGACCCGCGATTTTATTGTCTGTAGCAATATTCTCGGCAGTTGCTACGGGACAACCGGCCCCACTTCGATCAATCCCCGTACCGGTAAACCCTACGGCCCGACTTTCCCAGAGATCACCATTAGGGATCTGGTTCACCTACAACGGCTGTTGGTGGAGGCATTGGGGATTGAGTCTTTGCGGTTGGTGATCGGGGGTTCCTTGGGAGGGATGCAGGTTTTGGAGTGGGCGCTACTATACCCGGAGAGGACGCGATCGATCGCTGTGATTGCGGCTTCGGGACGACATTCGGCCTGGTGTATCGCGCTGGGAGAGGCCCAAAGGGGAGCGATCTACGCTGATCCAGATTGGCAAGGGGGAAATTATGCGATCGATCGCCCTCCGGCCCGGGGTTTATCGGCAGCCCGGATGATGGCGATGACTACCTACCGATCGCACGCCAGTTTTGAGGAACGTTTCGGCCGGGAGTACGGGGAGGGGGGAGAGTTTACGATCGCCCGCTATTTAGAATATCAGGGGAGAAAGTTAGTCGAACGTTTTGACGCGAATGCTTATATAACGTTAAGTAGGGCGATGGATCGTCATAATGTCACGCGTTTGGGAAGGAGTTACGAATCGGTTTTACAGTCGATTCAACAACCGACGGCGATCGTGGCGATCGATTCGGATCTTCTTTATCCTCCCGTGGAACAAGAGGAGTTAGCGAAATATATCCCCAATTCGCAATTATTCTGGTTGCGATCGCCGCACGGTCACGATGCGTTTTTAATGGATGGCGATATGGATGCGTTGAATGATCTTCTCGTCCCTTTCGGGAATGGGTGAACAACGGGAAATAGTCGCGGCTTGGGGATGGTCGGGGTAGAGGGCGTTTGCGCTACTATGGTCTATAGCCGTACACCGAGAGGGCTGACTCATGCAAAAAATTATTATTAAAAATTTCGGAGCGATCGAGTACGCTGAAATCGAGATTAAAAAGGTTCTAGTTTTAATCGGCGAACAAGCGAGCGGCAAGAGTACGATCGCTAAGTTAATTTATTTTTTTAAATCACTCAAAGATTATTTATCCAAAGATCAACTAAAAACATCAGATTCTCTCGATATATTCTCAAATTTTGTATTTCTTATACAAGAAAGATTTTATGATTTTTTTGGTTCTACACTTCATCTACCCAATTTTGAGATAACTTATTATTATAGTCTTGAAAAAAATAAATTTATTAATTTAGCGCTTGATGATGAAAAAAAAATTAATGCCAGTCTCAGCAATAACTTTTTTAATGAAAATATTGAAAAATATATAAATCAAATTAAAAAACTCTTAGAGGAAGATTTATCTGATGAGGATTTGAATTCTTACGCTCCTAATATAGGCATAATTAGATATATTCAAAGACTTTATACAATATTAAATCAATCCCTAGAATCAGTATTTGAAACAAGCCAGACCGATTTATTTTTTGTAATTGCAAGTAGAAACGTAACAGTAAGCTATTCTAATCAGTTCAATATGCGCTTATTCGCTGGGATACAAAATACACTAGAGAAGAATAATCAAAAATGTTCAAATAACAAACAACAAATTACAGATGATATTTTGATGATTGAATTTATAGAAAAATGTGAGATAATTAAAAATATTTTTGAAAAATTTGATAATTTTGACGGACTAATTAACAGATATGTAGAAGACGAAGCTAAAAAGCATCATCTAATAAATATAATGGAAAAAGTTTATAAAATATTAAAGGGTAGATATTGTATCGATAGTGATGGTGAAAAAATTGTACTAGATAGGCAATCTAAAAAATATGTTTATTTGCATAATGCTTCGTCAGGACAAAAGGAATCCATTAGAATATTACAAGATATTTTTCTAAATATTATTAATAATAGAATAATTTTAAGAGTAATAGAAGAACCAGAAGCCCATTTATTTCCTATTGTCCAGAAAAACTTAATTGAACTATTGGCAGTAATGGTCAATCAAAATGCTGATAACCAATTAATTATAACAACCCATAGTCCTTATATATTATCAGTTTTCAATAATTTATTGTTTGCCAAAAGAGTTGTTGATAAAAATCCATCGGCAAAGTCTGAAGTATCCGAAATAATATCAGAAGATTACTGGTTAAACGCTCCTGAATTTTCTGCGTACTCGCTAGGAAATCAATCTTTAGACGAAGAGGCTAAATATTGTGAATCTATTTTTGATAGTAACACGGGATTGATCGCTCAGAATTATCTAGATACCGTATCCGAAATGATGGGAGGTGAATTTAATAAGCTATATAATATCCACGCTAGAACCTTCAAAAGAAAATGACAGAGTTTGACGAAATTACAAGCCATCTAATTCAAAGAATAGAGAATCTAGAAAAAATTTTGCAAATTGACGAAAGAGAGGAGGTTGCGATTACCGATCACAAAGGACAATCTTTTATTATCATCCATATTCAGGACGATACTCAAGCTTGTACTATTACAGCTAATGAGATTGAAATCGTGATCGATAACTTTGATATTACCAAAATATTTAAAGTTAGTAATGTCTCGAAAATTGGGTTTATTCCAATTGACGGGAAGAAAGGTTTTTTAGGATTTGGAACTTCCCATTGTGATTGTGTATTTTTCGATAAAAGTGATTGCTGCTTTGTCGAATTCAAATTCAATGCAAACAGCCTCAAAAAAGTTACTAAAAATCGTTGTCAAGCGATCAATCAATTAAGCAACACGATCGATTATTTCGACGCAAGGCTGGACAAAAACTATCTAGACTTGAATCTAGAGGCGTATGTCTGTACACCCGAATTTTATCCTAGAGATGATGTGGCTTGGAAGTCTCTAGCGATCGAGTTTCTAGAAAATTACGGAATCGAACTTTTCGAGAGTAATCATAAAATCTGTAAATAATAGCGCATCGGCTTTATATTTTATGTTGTTTATCGCGGCGATTTTTGGTCACGAGATCGGGAAAATGACTTAAATCCTCGAGCGAACGCGGTGCGGGATAAGTAGGGAGGCACAATTATTTGTAGGATGGGTTAGCGCACTTCGTAACCCATGCAGGCGTTGGGTTTAATGCTTCAAACCAACCTAGGTTCTTCTCATCACTTTCGGGAATGGGTGAACAACGGGAAATAGTCGCGGGTTGGGGATGGTCGGGTAGAGAGTGATCGGGGTTGCTGCGCTGGAGGCGAGTGTGGTAAGGTTGTTATGATATAATCATTAGATAACATCGTACTGTTAGTGGATAAGCTCCTATGGCTTGTAAAGAGAATCACTTAACTGATTGGAAAATCACCAAACGTATTCCGATTAATAAAGATAACTCTAAAAAAATTTCCGATTCTTTTTCTTCTGATAATTATTTTAAAAAAGAATCAATAAAGCTTGTTTTGTTAATAAATAAAATCGTCATTGTCAACTATCGCAATCAAAGTTTTTTTAGGAAGGTTGATGAATGTTTGACAAAAATTGTTGAAAATTTATACGAAAGCAAAGTTTTTTTTGAATCTATTTCTTGGCGATCTGCAAAAACCAATGACAAAATAAACAAAGAAATTAAAGACATAGCTGGCAACATTAAAATTCTTTTTGAAAAAAGAGAATGGCATCAAGTCTATAATGCCATAGATCATGCAATTTTTGCAATTAAAAGTTTTGTTGAACTAAATTCACAAGACGCTACATATATCGACCTCAAAACCATCGATTTTTTAAGAGAAAAAGCTATAAATTTATATCGAGATTTTCGTATTCTCGATAACAATTGGAATTCTTTAAAAATAATTATCGCAAAATATTGCAGTTGTTCTGAAAGGGATTTATTTTATCTAGAAGAAGATTTTTTAAAAGTTTTTTCAGAAAAATTAGAAACGTTTGGTGACAAGCTAGAAGATTACATTGATTTTTTTGATATTGAAACTCTTCAAGATATTCAAGTAATAATGAGCGATATAATCGATCAGTCTCGTCAAAAAAATATAGCTTTCAGTACGCCGACTGATTCCAAAAACTCTTTTAGAGTTCGGATTCGCAATGCGGCCGGATTTATTGACAGACTAATTGATTTTGTGGTTGAAGAGTCGGAGTCAGAAGATCAAGAGATTCTAGAAGTGATCGCTAATCACAGTAATTTTACTTTTTTGAAAGAGGAAAATACAAAAGAGGAGTATGTTCAAAATTGAATCAAGTGTCCGTTTTTTATAAAAAAGGAGATGTAGTATATGCTCCCTTTCCCTATCAGGATAATCCAGAAGAAGAGAAAGAAAGGCCTGTTCTAATCCTCGCTCCTGTCTTAGCGGGAAAAGGGTTTATCTGCGCTTACATAACTAGCAATTCTAATAAAAGATCGGGGATGATCGAAATTAAGCGGAGGGATTTTAAAGAAGGACATCTAGATGATGGATACGAAGCTTCTTATGTTAGACCGGACTGCATATCTACACTTGATAGAGAATTATTTAGAAGAAAATGCGGGACTTTGAGAGATGAAGTCGTAGATGAAATTATTCAAACTCTTATTGAATTATTGCAAAAACCGCCTCAATCACCTCCCTCCCCTAAAAGTATAGAACGGCCTCCTAAACCCAAAAAGAAAAATTTTTAAAATAAAACATTCACTAAATCTGATAATCCATGACGAAAACCACCTTACCCCCCCGTGCGTTGGCACTTAAGGCCGCGGTCATCTTCTTGGGATAGGGTAGATTGAGATTATTCATCAACTCCACAAAATCCTGACGATTGCGGCCGGCAAAACGGGGATTCCAGCGCTTTTCCTCACCGATCGAGGAGACCGTTCTGCCCAGATAATCGTGACAGGGGTAAACTAGGGTATCATCGGGGAGGGTGAATAACTTCTCCGTTACCGTCCTGTATAGGACTTCCGGGGAACCGTTCTGAAAATCGGTACGACCGCAACCGCGAATTAAGAGTGCATCCCCCGTTAATAGGCTTTTTTCATCGATGAGATAGGCTATATGACTATCGGTGTGGCCTGGAGTAGCGATCGCTTTTAGCTGCTGACCTGCCACGATCCAGATATCGCCATCGCGTACATAACCATCGATATCGCTCACTTCCGCGTTTTCGGGAACGAGGATCGAACAGTTGGTTAACTCCCGTAAGCGGTGCGCGCCGGTGATATGGTCGGCGTGGACATGGGTTTCCATGGTGTAGCCTAGTCTTAACCCCAACTGCCAAAGAATTTGCCGATCGCGATCGACCTGTTCCAGGACCGGATCGATTAAAATTGCCTCCCCCGTAACCGAATCAGCGATCAGATAGGTGTAGGTACTCGATTCCCTATCAAAAAGCTGACGGAAAATCGGCGCTGCCGGCCGGAATGCGATCGAGTAGGCCGCGGGGAGAGAAATTCTCTCTTTCAGCGATCGCAACAAATACCGGGCCAGTTCGGCCGCCTGTAAACGCAGTTCGGGGATGGCGGTGGTTTCCCAGAGATCACCTTTGCGGGAATTTCCCAAAGTGTAGAGCGTTGGCGATGCCGTACCGTCTGGGCCGAGAATCGCCCCATTGTCCGCGGTTTCGATGCCACAACCTAGGGGATGGGGACGGATTAACCCCCGTTGGCGAAGATGAACGACGAGGGGATCGGTGATCGTCCGGTAATCGTTACTCGCGCCGGTACAGTTAATAATTCGATCGATCGGTAGGTTTAACAGGTTTCCCGTTCCCCGTTGACGGATAGTAACCTCTACACAGCCGTTTTTATCCTCAGCAGTTTCAATTCTTCCCCCATGATAGGTTAATTGTCCCGATTCTACGGCCTGATCGAGGATACCGGCGATCTCATCGGCGACGCGATGGCGAAGAACCTCCCAATAGGCTTTCAGGTGGCGTAGAAATCTGGCGCGTTCGGCTATCGGCAGAGAATGCCATAGACCTTGAGATATAGGACGTAAGGCGTTTAAAACGGCCCGCCAGTCGTGACCTTGACTCTCGGCGCTTTTTACCTCGGCGCGAATTCGCCTTAGGAGTCCCCGCGCGGTCTTGGGTGCGGTTTCGAGGGTAAGGAACGGGGGATAGGGATCCGTGGGTCGGTGCGATCGGGGGATCAGGCCATGACGGGAAACCGCTTGGATTTTGCCGGCGAATCCCCTTTGTGCCAGGGAAACCACCATATCCACCATCGTTAACCCCGTACCGACCAGCAGCACCGTCCCGTCGGGTTTTAGATCGGCGAGTACCTCCGTCTCCCAAGCGTCGCGGAGATAGGGGGAATTGAGAGACGCGAGGGGTTGGGGAACCGTTGCGGGAAAATTGCCCAGCGCCAGAACTACCTTAGCGGCGCTGATTTTCTTGCCTCCTTTGAGGGTAATCGTCGCCTTTTCCCCGTCGAGTACCAGATCGATCGCCGCATCGGTAAATGTCTCCAGACGGTGATCGGCAATGGCGTTGTCCCGCGCTTCTTCTAGGATCGATCGGATGTATTTGCCGTACACTAGACGCGGTACGAAGCTGGCCGGATCGAGCGAGCGATAGCCGTTATCTGCTAACCAGTGGAGGAAATGTTCGGGATCGTCCTCGAAGGCGCTCATTTTGCCTGCGGGAATATTGAGCAGGTGGCCGCTGTCTCGCGTTCCGTAGGCGATCCCCGTACCGAGGAGTTTTCGGCGCTCGATCAGGGCGATCGATAATGGAGTCCCTGTGTCGCGCAACAGGTTCGCTGTCACGAGGGAGCCACTAAATCCTCCCCCGATAATGGCGATGTCGAAAGTTGCAGAAAATTGATTCCGGTCAATGTAGCTCATAGATAAGGGGTATGGTAAGGGTGTCCTTGGCAAGATAAGATGCGTTTAGTTGAGCATTTCGGTCATCGATAGGCGATGCCCATTTGTTGAAAAATAGTATTAATTCGCCGATGTCGGTTTTTGCAGGAAGCTTCGGCCGCTATTTGTTGTTTTTTAATTGTCAGACCAAATCCTTTTATAACTTTTCAAGAGAACGTAGGTTGGGTTGAAGCATGAAACCCAACGCCTGCTCATGTTACGAAGTGCGCTAACCCATCCTACAAATAATTTTGCCTCCCTACTTAAAAGACGATTTTTAGGCATTCTTGGTTAAGACATTAAAAATAAACGATAGGATTTGCTGTCAATTAAGATATAAATTCCTAGAATAATATAGATAAAAGGACTAATTTTATGTCCGTAGTTTGTAACCACTTTAGCTATCCTGGGATGGGTAATCAAAAAATAGGCTAGGAGGCACCAAATCCCCATCATGAGATAAAAAATTATGACGATAATTAAGACGTGCATTGGGGAATTATTGGCAAAAAGAGAGGTATAGATACCAATATTATCACCACCATTAGCCACGGTCACGGCAGCAACGTAATAGGTTTGGGAGGGAAAACGAGGAATAAAGGAGCGATTTTTAGAATAATTAACATCTTCTCTTACTTCTTGAATGTAATCCTCATTTTCCCTTGACAAAAGTTGTTTAATGCCGATAATTAGAGGAATAAATCCTAATAGACCAATCCATTCTTTAGAAACCAGTAACCCAAATAGTAAACCGAGGGAACTAGCTAGGAGAATCAGGGTAAAACCGAGGTATTGACCAACAATCAGGTGTCGAGGTCGAAAATTAGCATTAAGTCGCGAGAAAAACAACATTAGCACCATCAGATCATCGAGATTTGTGGCCACAAAACTCGTCACGCTAGTAATTAAAAGGGTTACTAACCAATTCATAGATTGAAAAAAGAGATAATCCTTCCCATTTTAAATCTCGTAGTGCCAGATGTCTTCCTCTCGTAAAAGAAGACGATGGACAGGAAGACGTTCCACGGCCCCCTGTTGTTCTAGACTATTAAGTGCGCGGGTAATTGTGACTCTGGTGGTTCCTAATAAGTCAGCGATATCCTGATGAGTTAGACGCACATCAATTAATTGTCCAGTACCAGTTTGTTTGCCAAATTGATTGCCTAACCATGACAGTAATTTCACAACCATAATATCAGTACGTTTGTAGCTACGAATAATACTTAGTTCTTGTGCTTGCTGAAGATGAGACAACAGAATTTCTGCCATTTGATAACTCTCAACTGTGGAAAAGGAAACTGCTTGCACTGGAGTGATGCACTCAACTTGATAGGGATTGACTCTCTCTAGGGTTTTGCCAACAAAATTGCCAGGTCCCCACAATCCCAAGACGATTAGGGTTCCATCTTCTAACCAGGTGGAGGTTTTCACAACTCCACTCTCGATTTTCCAGAAATTAGGGTTTCTAAGGGGCAAAATCGCCCGATTATCAAAGTGCCAGCGATGGGGGGTTGGTGGTTGATAGGTAAGGGTCATGATTGGTAATTAATTTTGATTAGGTACTTAGCTAGTCAAAAGCACAAGGTGGTCGATAAAGGGGCTTTTTAGACGATTTAAGGCTTTTTGGAAAAATTTTGGGGTAAAAACGATAATTACCCCAAAAAAGACTGATTTTATGCCCTTGCAAGCCCTATTTATTTCGGGGTGCTAGTCTTCTCCAGTTCCGTGGTAGCCGAGGAGATCAGTTCTTGCCAAGCTCGATCGCTTTCCTGTAGAGTTTGTTTAACCGCATCGATGGTCTTTTCCACGCGAGTTTTCAGGAAAGGGGAAGCATTGTCTTTGAGTCGTTCGGTGTCGTCGGCTAAGATATCGATCGTCTCGGAGGTATTAACGAGGCTCTTTTCTAGGGTAATAAGGTTGTTTTGCAGGGTTTCACTGAGTTTAGCCCCGGATTTGGTCAATTTTTTCGTAAATTTACTCACTTTTTCCCCTAGATTGTCAATATTGTCCGCTAAGTCCTCTAGGTTGTCCTGTTGAGCTTCGATAATATTCTTGTCGAGAGAAGGAGCGGCCAGTTGAGCATTTAGGTCATCGATAGCCGATTTTGTCGCTTGGATGGCTTTTTCATAGGCAATTTGGGCATCTTCCAGAATTTTTGGGCTAGAAACCTCATTTTTTTTCTTGACCGGTTCCACCACAGTGCCACCCGTTGCCGTTGCACGGTCGATGACGGCCAACTGTTCGGGGAGTAGCGGCAACGCGATCGCATTTCCTCTTCCCCCTAGGAGCAAAGTGACAGTTAAGAGGAAAATCAGCAGCCGGACAACTTGATTTTTGAGGCTTTGAAAGCTCTTATTTCGGTTAATCATAATTTGATTTTCTCCTGTTCAGAAAAATTGTTACTCTCTCTGAATTTTATCAGATCATTTTTTTATTTTACAATAAATTTTATAAATAATTTATTATATTTTTGTCTAATTAATTGTGAAAAATATACACTTTTGTTGAGCCAAAAGCCATTACAGAAAAGCTTTTACTCTCTTAATAAAAATTAATTTTTATTACTTTTTTTGATTAATGGGACGCTGAATTATCCGATGAGTCTATTTCTTGATTAATCGGAGATATTTTCTTACGAGTTTTAATATATTTGGCTAAGGGTTGTTTTTTCTTCAGTCGTTTAATGCCACTGAGGGTGGAGAGAGTGAAAAAAGTTCCCACCAGAACCATCTGCCATAAACCGCAACCGGAAGCGGCGCCTAATCCTGCCGCTAACCAGATAGTCGCCGCCGAAGTCAAACCTTTCACTTGTACCTTATTTAGTTCCCGATGGGATTGTTGTAGGATGATTCCCGCCCCTAAAAAACCGACACCAGAAGCGACCCCTTGAATAGTGCGACTGAGAGCATTAGAAGACGCATAACCCACATCTCCCTCCGCTTGTAGGGGAATCATCACGAACATGGCAGCCCCGATACTAACGATGATAAAAGTTCTCAATCCAGCCGGACGACCGCCTCGCTGTCGGTTATAACCAATCAGACAGCCGACGGCCATAGCCATAGTCAGCCGAAAAATAATCGTTTGCCAATCTGTCGAGTCAAAAAACATTGCTTAACCCATCAAATGAGATAAAAACTTCGCCTAATCAATCAAAGCCTTTTCCAGATCCCGCTTTTAATCGTTCCTATTCTTGATCCCGATCGATAATCGTAGTAAAGTCGGTGTTATACCTCGTTTTAAGCCTTCTTTTTCTGGCATTGTCCCGTGAGTCATCAAAGAGGGATAACAGACCAAAGACTGTCCTATTAGTCGATATCTTCGAGGTCTTTAAATAGGGCCGTGCTGAGGTAACGTTCCCCGAAACTAGGCTGAATCATGACGATTAATTTATCTTCGTTTTCGGGTCTTTTGCCCACCTGAATCGCCGCCCATAAAGCCGCCCCGGCCGAGATGCCCGATAGTAATCCTTCCTGACGAGCTAACCGTCGCGCGTAGGCGAAAGCCTCTGTATCATCGACGATAATCACCTCATCGATTAATTCGGGGCGGAAAATTGCCGGAATAAAACCGGCCCCGATGCCTTGGATTTTGTGCGGTCCCGGTTGTCCTCCCGATAAGACGGGACTATTAGAGGGTTCAACTGCGATCGCTTGAAATTGGGGACGACGGGGTTTAATGGTTTCGGCAATACCAGTAATGGTTCCCCCGGTTCCTACGCCACCAATAACGATATCCACCAGGCCATCGGTATCGGCCCAGATTTCTTCGGCGGTGGTTTCTCGGTGAATTTTCGGGTTGGCCGGGTTGCGGAACTGTTGCAAACTATAGGCGTTGGGGGTGTTTTCGACTATTTCCTCGGCCCGGGCGATCGCTCCTTTCATGCCTTGGCTACCCGGGGTTAACTCTAATTGCGCCCCGTAAGCTTTTAACATTGCCCGTCGTTCTAAACTCATGGTTTCGGGCATAGTCAGGACGAGGCGATAGCCTTTGGCCGCCGCTACCATGGCCAGGGCGATGCCGGTATTGCCGGAAGTGGGTTCCACCAGAATTGTTTTATCGGGGTGAATTAGTCCGGCGGCTTCCGCGTCCTCCACCATACTGACCCCAATGCGATCCTTAACCGAGGCGGCGGGGTTCATACTTTCTAGTTTGACGACGATGCGGGCTTTTACTCCCTCCGCTACTGGGATGCGATTCAGTTGGACTAGGGGAGTCCGTCCTACCAATTGGGTGATGTCTCTTGCGATCGGCATAATCCCACTTGCTTTATACTTGTTGGCTATTTTTGATTATATCTGTATTTAAATTGTTTTACAATACTCTTTAGATTGAAGTACAGTGCGTCGGCGGGGATAATCCCTGTCGATTTTTATTGCCTTGCCACTTTTTTTGTATATCGAAGCACAATCGGTAAAATTGTCTTGGGAAATTTCCCTCAATTTAGTTAATTCATATTAGTATATGAAAGCACATTTGTTTAAACAACTTAAACGAATTATTAGAGAGATGAAAAGAGTGATACTTTTTCTTGGTATCGGGTTACACATTTAGGAAAGTTTTCTGAGATTTATACTAAAAAATTATTTTTTTGCCGCTTTTTTGAGAAACAATTTTTAATAAATAAAAGTGGGAAAATGGTTTATAAAATAATTCATGGCAAAAACGAAGTCTATCTAGGAGCGGATATTAACGCTAAATTCAATTAACAATAATTGTTCCTCGATATACAAAAAAATCTGGCCAAGGGAGAGCAAAACTTTTTTCAAGGACGATATTATAGTCCCAAGAGAAAAACTCCTAGATACTTTATCGGAAAAATAAAGAAAAGCCAGAAAAATTAACCTCGATATTTTGCCGAAACCAATCATCATTATAGGAGATGGAAACTATGGTGTTAGATGCCTTTGCCAAAGTCGTTTCTCAGGCCGATACCCGGGGGGAATACCTGAGCGAGAATCAAGTCAATGCCCTAATTGCCTTCGTCAAAGATGGTAATAAACGCGTCGATGTGGTCAATCGTCTTTCCAGTAATTCTTCTGCGATCGTTACCGATGCCGCGCGTAGTTTGTTTTCAGAACAACCCGTTTTAGTTGCCCCCGGTGGTAACGCCTATACAAACCGTCGTGCCGCCGCCTGCTTGCGGGATTTGGAAATTATCCTGCGCTACGTTACCTATGCCACCTTCACCGGCGATGCCAGCATCCTCGATGATCGCGCCTTGAACGGTCTGCGGGAAACCTACGTCGCCCTAGGGGTTCCGGGTGCTTCTGTTGCAGCTGGAATTCTCAAGCTCAAAGACGCTTCCCTTGCCCTAGCAGCCGATCCCAACGGGATCACTCGCGGGGATTGCAGTTCTTTACTAGCAGAAGTCGCTTCTTACTTCGATCGAGCGGCGGCGGCAGTTTCCTGATGCTGTGACTTTCTTCTCTAAATCCGATTAAACTTTTGTAGGAGCAATTCCATCGATGACCAAAACACCTTTAACCGAAGCAGTGGCTACTGCCGATTCCCAAGGACGTTTTCTCAGCAGTGCTGAATTACAAGTAGCCTTCGGTCGTTTCCGTCAGGCCGCCATCACCCTAGAAGCGGTAAAAATCCTCGCCCAAAAAGCCCCCAGCTTAGCCCAAGAAGCAGCCAACGCTGTCTATCAAAAATTTCCCTACACCACCCAACTCCAGGGGCCGAATTATGCCTACGATGAGCGAGGGAAATCCAAGTGCGTTCGCGATATCGGCTACTATATCCGAATTATCACCTATGCCCTCGTGGTAGGGGGTACAGGCCCGATCGATGAATATCTGGTCGCCGGTTTGAGCGAAATTAATAGTGCCTTTGAACTATCTCCTAGCTGGTATATCGAAGCCTTAAAATACATCAAAACCAATCACGGATTAAGTGGGGATGCTGCTGTAGAAGCTAATTCCTACATTGATTATGTGATCAACGCCCTTAGCTAATTTACGTCAACTTCACATCAAAATAAGCTCAAATCTCCTAAATTCACCTCGGGATGAGCGCCGAGGTTTTTTTGCGTCTAAATTCAGAAAACGGGTTTCTCCGAGAAACCCGTTTTCTGTGCGTTACTCAACGGATTTAGTCTAACTTAGCCATCCTCGCGAACCTACGCCAAAAAAAACCATCTTGGGTAAGATGGTTAAACACAACGAGTATAAACCGACAAACTTGACTTCAGACGGCTTTTTCTGGCCCAGTAGCGACGGGCAGCTCTGTGGTACTGTACTCTGTCCAAGAACCCTCATAAATTCGCACCTTGGGATAACCGAGCAGATGTTTGAGGACAACATACTGTAAAGTCGCTTCCCGTCCCGTACTGCAACTGATAATAATATTATCCGAGGGCTTGATGTTGCGTTGGGCAAGAATCTTCCTGATTTCGTCTAAAGATTTCAATTTATGGGGATTTTTCAGGGATTCATCGGGATTATTCGCTTCCGTAAAAGTCGGCCAGGGGATATTTTTCGCCCCCGGAATATGACCATTTCTCAGCCAGATATCCTGTTTCCCCTGAAAAAGTTCTTCGGGTCTGGGATCGATAAAAACCACATCCGGTTTGCCGATCAACTTCTCTACTTCCGCTAAAGTCACCCGAATCGAGGGATGATCACGGACAGTAAAGCTCCCTGGTTGATATTTAGGGAATTCTTTCGTTACCTTTTGTTCAGAAGCCTTATAACCCTTAAAACCACCATCTAAGACGGCCACATCTCGGAAACCCGATCGCTCTAATAAATAAGCCACCATGGTTGCTCCCAAGACATCGCGACCATCGGAATAGACTACCACTCGATCGCCATTAGTGATTCCCGCAGCGGCAAAGAGACTGCCAATTTTATCCTCTTGCCAATATTGAACCGGCAAAAATCCGTTTGGACCGCGAAAATTATTATCGGCTATATTCACCGCTTTTGGTAAATGACCGGTGATATATTCCAAAGGATTAATCCGCACATCGAGAATTTTTAACTTCGGATCGTTGAGATTTTGTGCTACCCACGCCGGCGATACAAAGTCTATCTTGGTCTCAGATTTAGACGTGGCCATCAGGGGCGATGACGGTGCTAAGGTAAAGGTTAAAATGCAGAGAAGAACTAAAGTGATAAAAGCAAGGGGACGGCTTTGAAACCGTCCCAGGGATAGACCCTTCCCTTTAGGCATTTTTGGTTTCATGATTCAGTGTCAGCGAGGAATATCAAACGATAATTACTATATAGCTTTGATTAGCTTTCTCCAAAAATTTAGGTATAACGTGATATTTTTCTTGGCAGCAAGTCTATCAACTAATTATTAATTTCCTCTTGGGTGTTGATCGCCTTGGGTGTCTCTAATAACTGTCGCCACCAGATATGAACGTAGGTTGGGTTGAAGCATGAAACCCAACGCCCGCATAGTTTACGCTACTGCTAACCCATCCTACAAATAATTGTGCCTCCCTAATTATTAATTTCCTCTTGGGTGTTGATCGCCTTGGGTGTCTCTAATAACTGTCGCCCCCAGATGAACTAAGAGAGACCAAGCGATCGCTAAAAGCCAAGCGGCAAGGATATCGCTAGGAAAGTGAACTCCTAAATAAAGACGGGTCCAAGCAATAACCAAAACCAAGGGAATCCCCAGTAAAACTACCCCTAAAAACCAGCGCGTTCTCCAAGATAGGATCAGTAAAGAAACCACTAACAGGGAACTAAATAAAGCATGACCGCTAGGGAAGGAAAAATCATAAGGTAAGGGATAAAATAACTGCCAAAATTGCGGGCGATTCCGATGAAAAAGAATCTTGAGGTTATAACTAATTGCCCAACCTCCCGCCATGGTTACAAGGAGATAAGCGAACCCATACCAGTATTTTTTTAGGGCAAAAATCAGCAGTGAAATTGTCAGTATCGGGGCTACTCCCCAATAAGTACCTAATCCCGTTAGTTTTATGGCCAAAAAGTTTAGGTTTAAATTAGCGGTTTGATGAATAGATAACATCAGGGATTTTTCCCAAGCAAATCCTTGGGGATGCCGATCAATAGCGATCGCTAAATACGTAAAACTTAGCGATGTTAACAAGATGGCTAAGAAAATTAAGCTATTGTTTAAGTAGGTTTTGGGAATCACGGGGAAAAAGTAGCGATCGAGGATAACAGGGGCATTTCTAATACCTGAAAATGAATTAAGACCAGAATAACTAATGTATAGGCAGTCGAGGAAAGTAATCCATTTCTTAATTCTTTTGGCCAATTGCGTTCTTCTTTCTCTCCACCGATTAATTCTTTCGTTCCGAATTGCATCAGCAGGATTCCCACAAGATTAGATAACCAATAACCAACCATGGCCGCAGGTAGAAAAAAATCGGCGTGTAAGCAAGCAATTAAACGACCGAAACCGTAGGCGATCGGCAGATTAAAAATTAGATCGTTCCACCAACACAGGGGCGATAATAAGTAACCAATCAATACCAAGCTTCCGTTTTTGATTTTGTCCAGTAGATACATCTTTTTTTTAGTTACTAACTATCAGTTTTGTTTTTTTTGCCATCAGCAATCAACTATCTCTGCTATCTAGCTGACTGCTGACGGCTCAAGACTAATTAACGCTGAATTTGGTCAAAAATCGCCCCATCAGCGAAGAATTTCTTCTGTATCTCCTCCCAACTACCGATCGCCGTATAGGAGAACAGATTCGGCACTTTTGGGTATTGTTTACTAAACTCTTTGGCCACATTAGCATTAACCGGACGGAAACCTAACTTGGCGAATTCCCGCTGCGCTTCCGGAGTAAAGAGAAATTGGGCAAAAGCTGTCGCTACTTCCCGGGTTTTGCGTTTATCAACTATTTTATCCACTACGGCCACGGGCGGATCGATCGAAACATTGACCGGAGGAATAGTATAGGAAAAACCCGTTTCTCCTTTTTGACGGGCCAGAATCACCTCGTTTTCGTAGTTAAGCAGCACATCCCCCTGATCCTGTTTAAAGAAGACATCGCTGGCTTCCCGGGCATCTTTGGGTAGTACAGGAACGTTTTTATAGACATTACGGACGAAATTGGTCGCTTGTGCTTCATTGCCGCCAGTTCGAGTTACCGATCCCCACAAGGCCAGAAAATTCCAACGGGCCACCCCAGAGGTTTTCGGGTTGGCAGTAATGACTTTAATCCCCGATTTGGCTAGATCCGGCCAGTTGCGGATTCCTTTGGGATTGCCCTGACGAGTAACTAAAGCTACCACGGAACGAGTGGCGATGCTGTCATTGGGGAGTTCTTTCTGCCAACCGGGGTTAACTAAACCCGCTTTTTGCAGGCGTTCCACATCGGAACCGATGGCCAAATTTACCACATCTGCATCTAATCCGTCGATAACAGCGCGGGTTTGGGAACCAGAGCCGCCATAACTCTGTTTAATCACTACATCCTGTTTTTTCTCTCTTTTCCATTTGTTGACGAATAGAGGAATGATTTTTGAGTAGGCCGATTGAGTCACCGCATAGGAAACCAGGGTGATTTCCACGGTTTGTTGTTTAGCTTGCTGTTTATCCGGACTTGCCAGCAGATTACTCGATGCCGATAGGGGACTAGAAGCTAGTCCGATTCCCGTTGTGACGACGGCAGCCGTAGCTAGAGAAATAAAAGGTAAGAGGGTTTTCGGTTTTGAGGATCTAGGATCAGGGATCACGATGTCATCGGCTCCTTTGTTTATTTATGGGAGATTGCTAGGTATTTTCTCTGAGATTGTATTCTATATGAAACAAAAAACAATTGCAATACATCAAGGAAAAAATTATACGCTCTTGTTTAGGTTGGATGCAAAGAAATCAAGCCATTAATGCCTTGATTGGCTTAAAAAAATGGAAATATTCGATTTATAACCCTTAAATGTGCCTTTAAATCTGCCTGAAGCCTCTTTATGCTTCCAAAATATAAATTTTATTCATCCCCTAAATAAGCTTCAATCACTGCGGGATCCTCCCTGACTGTGGCTGGCTCTCCCAAAGCGATTAACTTACCGAAATCTAACACGGCCATGCGATCGCATAATCCCATCACTAAAGGCACATGATGTTCGATTAACAGGACGGTTAGAGCTAAATTATCGCGAATTTGTCGTATTAGCTGACTTAATGCCCCCTTTTCGCTGGGATTCATTCCGGCTGCCGGTTCATCGAGGAGTAATAACTGGGGTTGCAAAGCTAAAGCGCGGGCAATTTCCAAGCGTCTTTGATCACCATAGGCTAAATTACGGGCTTTTCGATTGCTTTGGTCGGTTAATCCGACTAAATCTAATAATTCCCCCGCTCTTTTGTAGGTTTTTTCCTCCTCCCTTCTCGAAACTGGTAAACCCAAAATTCCCGTCCAAAGATTGGATCTATTGTGAATATGTCCAGCGATCGCTACATTTTCTAAAGCCGATAATTCACCAAATAAGCGCAAATTCTGGAAAGTACGGGCAATTCCTGCCTGAGCAATCTGGTGAGGACGATAATTAGCCAGACTGCAGCCTTGATAAATCAAATCACCACTGGATAGGGGAATTAAACCAGTGATCAGATTAAATAAAGTTGTTTTTCCCGCCCCATTGGGTCCAATTAAGCCAAAAATCTCGTTTTTTTGTACCTGAAAGCCAACCCCATCGACAGCGACTAATCCCCCAAATCGACGGGTGGCTCCGCGCACTTCTAATAAATCTACTTGCATCCTTGTTAATAGGTTAAATTAATCGATTTTACTCGATCAAGACGATTACAAGTAAGCATTGCACCGACCAAAAAAAATATTTGTCAGGAGATTTACCCTGAAATAATCAGTTATCAAGATTTATTGGGCAATTATTTTGATCGGGAAATATTTTACACAATCCCCACCAGATAAACAAGACGGCTCACCACTACTAGCGAATCAAAATGCGTCTTAGCTTACCCTAGGGCCGATCGAGCTTGATCAGATAATCTGCCACAGCTTGGTAAGCTGGTAGAGTGGTAGGGTCGTTGGCCGCATTACCTGCTACGGGATAGGAAGCAAAACGAGCGATTACCATATCTGCACGGGGATCGATGTAGAGGGATTGACCGTGAACCCCCCGCGCCATAAAAGCACCATTCTCGTGGTGAGTAATCCACCACATACTGCGATAACTCCATCCCTTTAAGGCCGAGTATGACGCTCTCGCAAATACCTGTGCATCTCCCCCCTTGCCAATCTTGCGGATCACTTCTGGCGGCACTACTTGGCGAGCGCCAACCTAGCCCTCGTTGAGGATCATTTGGCCGAAGCGCGCTAGGTCTCGTAAACCCGCATTTAAGCCGCCACCGGCGAAGGGGGTCCCGATCGAATCTACGGTAAAGTAAGCATCAATATCGGCACCGATTTGACTCCAAATTTTTTCCGAGAGAACTTCCGTCAGTGGTTGCCCTGTGACTCTAGCAATTAACCAACCAAGAACATCAGTATTAATAGTTTTATAGCCAAAACTCTGACCGTGTTCTCCTTTTTTTTGGACAGTTTGCAGGAATTGAAAATAAGTGCTGTCCCCAAAGTATTGTAAAGTTTCAATACAAATATAGTCATATATAGTCAGGCATGGTAATATATAAACAGAAAACTATCAGACTAGGCAAAAAAAGCAGCAATAAGTTATCGAACGGCTTGGAGATGGTGGAAACAAGGAAATTTAACAGGCTATCAATTGCCTTC